>JBNMOX010000086.1:0-6161 GCA_051275835.1 Patiriisocius sp. | reverse complement strand
CGTATTATTGAAATGGCTTGGGAAGATCGCACCCCATTTGAAGCGATCGTATTTCAGTTTGGACTTCCAGAAAAAGAGGTCATTAAAGTGATGCGTGGAAACCTCAAAGAATCTAGTTTTAAGCGCTGGCGTAAACGCGTAAATAGCGGTGTAAGCCAAAAGCACTTAAAAAAACGAAGTTCAGATATTACACGCTTTAAATGTTCGCGACAAAAAGCCATCTCTGGTAATAAAATAAGCAAACGGTAAATGGAATTATTTGAACAGCATGATACTATGTTTCCAACTTCTTATGCTGAAATTTTACACCGTGTTCGCGTTATAGATCCCGTAAAGTATGGTTCCTCTAGAAACTATATAAACGGAGCTGTCACCTATTTGTCTCCCTATATTTCTAGAGGTATTATTTCCACTAAATTCATCCTTTCTGAAATTTTAAACAAAGGGTACAAACCAGATCAAATAGAAAAATTTATTCAAGAACTAGCTTGGAGAGACTACTGGCAGCAGGTTTGGATTGCCAAAGGAGATGGCATCAATCAAGATATCAAGCACGAGCAGGCTCCTATTGCAAACACGTCCATCTCAAAAGCAATTGTGGAAGCCACAACAGGTATTGAAGCCATAGATGCCGCCATTCAAGACTTTTACAAAACTGGGTATCTACACAACCACCTAAGAATGTACATCGCAGCTATAGCCTGTAATATAGGTCAAAGCCACTGGAAAAGACCTGCGCAATGGATGTACTACCATTTACTCGATGCAGATTGGGCAAGCAATGCCCTAAGTTGGCAATGGGTGGCAGGAGCCAATGCCAATAAAAAATATGTGGCCAATCAAGAAAACATGAACAGGTATTGCTTTACACAACAAAAAGACAGCTTTCTAGATATACCCTATGAAGAGTTTACTGCTATGCCAATTCCTGAAATATTAAAAGAAACGCCTCGGTTTCTATTACAGACACCCCTACCAAAACCGAAACCCATGCATGTAGATGAAACATTAGCCACCTACATCTACAATTTTTATAATCTAGATCCGCTATGGAACAAAGATCTTTCGGCAAATAGAATATTGCTATTAGAGCCTTCGCATTTTGAACAGTATCCAGTATCACAAAAAACGATCGATTTTATCCTTAAAATTGCCCAAGAAAATATAGCAAATATTCAAATCTATGTAGGAGAATTTAAAGCGCTTATAACAGCGCATACCTTCGGAAATATTCACTACAAAGAACATCCGTCAAGTCAACATTATCAAGGGGTTCAAGAGCCTAGAGATTGGATGTTTGACGTGCAGGGCTACTATCCTTCTTTCTTTGCCTATTGGAAAAAGTGCAAAAAACAACTTACCTATTGAAACCAAACCCTATCAATATTGTTTGGCTAAAGCGTGATATCCGTTCTCAAGATCACGAACCGCTGTTACGCGCAGAGCAAGCAGGTATTCCGTATCGTATGGTGTACTTTTTTGAACCTAGCCTTATTGAATATCCAGATACGAGTCCCAGACATCTACAGTTTATCTATCATTCAATTGTAGCATTGAATAAAACACTAGCGCCTTTTAACAGAAGTGTTGATATTTTCTATGGAACAGCTACGGATATATTTGATTTCTTGGCAGTATCTTTTGATATCCAACATATTTTTAGCTACCGAGAAAGCGGTACACAAAATTCCTGGCAGCGTGATAAACAAGTGACTTCGTTCTGTAAACGCCAACAGATTATTTGGCAAGAATTTCAAAGAGATGGAATTCTACGGGGTATTAAAAATAGAATAGATTGGAGCGCACAATGGCATGCAAAAATGCATACACCTGTCATTCAAAATAACTTTTCTATTACTACAAAAAATACCTTAAAACACCCTTTTTCACTTCCCGAAAAATTTGAAATAAAAATAAAAGAGTACTCCAAACAATATCAACCTGCGGGCGAACAGAATGCCTGGCGCTATTTAAAATCGTTTACCACCCAAAGAGGGTTTAACTATCAAAAACATATTTCAAAACCTACTGAGAGTCGATTGGGCTGTAGCAGATTATCACCATATCTAGCGTGGGGAAATATGAGTATTAAACAAGCCTTTCAATACATAGGCACGCATCCAAACGGAATAAAAAACAGCAAGGCTTTTTCTGCCATGCTCACCAGGTTGCATTGGCATTGCCACTTTATCCAGAAGTTTGAGGTAGCATGTAGCTATGAAACACAGTGTATTAATAGTGGTTACGAGCTACTAACCCACACAAAAAACGAAGCCTTTATCAAAGCCTGGAAAACAGGTACGACAGGATACCCTTTAATCGATGCCTGCATGCGAGCTTTGGAGCAAACAGGTTGGATTAATTTTAGAATGCGCGCCATGGTCGTCTCTTTTTTAACCATGAATCTAGACCAAGATTGGCGAGAAGGCACCTATCACTTAGCACGACAGTTTTTAGATTATGAACCGGGTATTCATTATCCGCAGTTTCAAATGCAGGCGGGAACTACAGGCATTAATACAGTGCGCTTATACAATCCTGTAAAAAACTCAGAAGAACACGATCCAGAAGGTAGCTTTATCAAAAAATGGATTCCAGAACTTAATAAGGTTCCTACCAGGTACATTCATGCACCTTGGAATATGTCGTCTATGGAACAAACCTTTTGCGGTGTTAGTATAGGAGAAGACTATCCGCTACCTATTGTTGACTTACAAGAAAGTGCCCGCATGGCAAGAGATAAAATTTGGGGACATAAAAAGCATCCCGCAGTACAAAAAGAAAAAAAACGCTTGTTAGATACACACGTAAATAGAAGACATAATGATCTACACTAAAGAAGACATCGCACAATTGGACCGTATTACGAGACTAAAAATCGTTAATTCAGTTACCGGTATAAAACCTGCTAACCTCATAGGAACCATTAGCAATACTGGGCAAACCAATCTTGCTATTTTTAGTTCGGTGGTGCATTTGGGCAGTCATCCTGCATTGCTAGGTTTTGTTTCTAGACCTCAAACCGCAGATGTTGGGCATACGTACCGAAACATACAAGAAAATGGATTCTATACCATCAATCATATTCATCCAGGGTTTGTGAAGAATGCGCATTATACCTCAGCTAAATTTGAGGAGCATCATTCAGAATTTGAACGCTGTCATCTTTCCGAAGAATATCACAAAGGGTGTATTGCCCCTTTTGTAAAAGAAAGTACATTTAAAATGGGCATGCGTTTTGTGGAAGCATTAAAAATTAAGCACAATGAAACTGTTTTAATGATAGGAGAAATTGAGCAGCTCATTATTCCTGATACTGCTTTGGTAGATGACAATATAGA
The DNA here is from genome assembly GCA_051275835.1 of Patiriisocius sp. Lineage (GTDB taxonomy): Bacteria > Bacteroidota > Bacteroidia > Flavobacteriales > Flavobacteriaceae > Patiriisocius. The sequence continues at coordinate 2,820 of JBNMOX010000086.1, read as the reverse complement.
TTTGGAAGCCACCCATAGTGTTGGTATTTCTGGATTAAACAGCTACTATTCGCTACAAAAAATAGCAAGTTATCCCTATGCGAGGGTGGATGAAGTACCACAATTTTAAGGATGAAAAAACAAAATATCCCTCAAAAAACATGTGTCGTTTGTGAACGTCCCTTTACCTGGCGTAAAAAATGGGAAAAAAACTGGGACGAAGTAAAATATTGCAGCGAACGCTGTAGAAGAAATAAATGAAACAGATACACCTCATCTTTCCACACCAGCTATTCCAAGAGTCACCTCTTTTTGAAATCAATGCGCCCGTGTATCTCATTGAGGAATATTTGTTTTTTAAACAATATCCGTTTCACAAACAAAAAATAGCCTTTCATAGAGCGACCATGAAGCGCTATGCAGATTTTCTTCGGAAGGATAAAAATATGGAAGTGCATTATGTAAATGCTACGGAGGTGATTTCGGACATCCGACTACTGCTACCCAAATTGAAGGAACAAGGTATTAGCCAGATCAATTACATAGACCCCACCGACACTTGGCTAAATTTAAGAATCCAGGAAGGGTGTGATGCCCTGGGAATTTCAGCACAACAGATAGAGAATCCTTTATTTCTAAACACCAAAGGAGAGTTGCTTCCTTTTTTTAGAAGTGATAAAAAGAAATACCATCAAACCACCTTTTACACTGAACAGCGTAAAAAACGAAATATCTTGATGGATCCTGACGGAAAACCAACCGGTGGCAAATGGACTTTTGATACCGAGAATAGAAAAAAATATCCCGCTAAAAAAACACCGCCATCGATTCAGTTTCCAGATGTAGACACCTATTATGAAGAAGCTAAAAACTATGTTGCTTTGCATTTTTCAAACCATCTAGGAAGCCTTACCGAACATTCATTATACCCAACCAGTTTTGAAGCAACCAAAGAGTGGCTTCAGCAATTTTTCGAGCACCGTTTTATAGAGTTTGGGGTCTATGAGGATGCTATTGTTGCAGAAAACTCCATACTAAATCATAGTGTATTAAGTCCTATGCTCAATGTGGGCTTAATTTCTCCAAAAGAAATTATTGATAGGTGTTTGTTGTATGCAAAAGAAAATAATATACCTATTAATTCTACGGAAGGTTTTGTGCGCCAAATTATAGGTTGGCGGGAGTTTATACGAGGTATTTATGAAGCAAGAGGTAGTGAAGAACGAACCAACAATTTTTGGAACTTTAAAAAGAAAATACCCGCATCGTTTTATGATGGCACTACGGGAATCCTTCCCATTGACCAAACCATAAAAAAAATATTGCAAACGGGCTACTGCAACCATATAGAACGCTTGATGGTATTGGGTAATTTTATGATGCTCTGTGAGTTTGACCCAGATGAAGTATACCGCTGGTTTATGGAACTATTTATTGATAGCTATGATTGGGTGATGGTTACCAATGTCTATGGCATGAGTCAATTTGCAGATGGTGGCTTAATGGCTACCAAACCCTATATAAGCGGGAGTAATTATATTCTAAAAATGAGTCACTACAAAAAGGGAGATTGGCAAGCTACTTGGGATGGTCTCTTTTGGCGATTTATGCACACACACCGCGATTTCTTTTTATCAAATCCTCGATTAGGAATGTTGGTGCGCATGTTTGATAAAATGCCTGTTGAAAAACAACAAAAACATCTTGAACATGGAGAGCAATATTTGGCAAACATATTAATGTAGGTATTGTTTTATAAATAATTGATGTTATTAACATATATTTTTCGAATGATAAATCCGAGTATTTAAAATCTGTTTACATAGACGAATTGAATATCTTAGCATAAAAAAAATTCATCCTATGAAAGAATTTATATCAACAAATTGGCTTGTATTGGTTATCTCTATTTCAATACTATTTGGCACGTTCATTATTGCATATATCACAGATCGTATTTTCAAAAAACAAATACAACGCACTAGCGAAGATATGAGCAGAGACCCTACGAACTATAAGTTTTTAAGAAGAGCAGTAGTTGTATTGATTTACATTGTTGGTATTGCTATTGCGATTTATAGTGTCCCCCAACTTAGAGTGCTTGCACAGTCTCTTTTGGCTGGGGCTGGTGTTCTTGCTATTGCAATTGGTTTTGCTTCTCAACAAGCCTTAGGGAATATTATAAGCGGTATTTTTATTGTGATTTTTAAGCCTTTTCGCATTAATGACTTGTTGCGCGTAGGAGATAAAGCTGGAATAGTAGAAGATATTACTTTAAGACATACTGTATTAAGAGACTTTGAAAATAGGAGAATTATTCTCCCCAATGCCTATATGGGTAATGAGGTGATTATAAATGCTGATTTTGGAGATGATAAAATTTGTAAGTGGATTAATATTAGTATTTCTTACGATGCAAATCTCCCTTTGGCTAAGGAGATTATGCGAGAAGAAATTTTAGCACATCCAATGAGTATAGATGTTCGCACAGCAGGTGAAATTAAGGATGGTATAGAACAGGTTTATGTTAGAGTAGTACATTTGGGCGATTTCTCAGTAGATCTTCGTGGATGGTCATGGGCAAAAGATAGTGCAAATGCTTTTATTATGGGATGTGACCTTTTTGAAAGTATTAAATTGAGATATGATAAAGCGGGAATCGAGATTCCATTTCCACACCGTACAGTAGTGTTTAAAAATCAACCTTTAATGGACCTTGAAGATGTCAAAACATAAAAAAACCGGTTTAGCGCCTGGAACTGTTATTTATACAGGTAACTATAAAACGGAAAAAGTTATTACCCATTATGTGCAATATGATGCACAAAAAATGGAAGAACA
>JBNMOX010000085.1:0-6164 GCA_051275835.1 Patiriisocius sp. | reverse complement strand
AAAAGCCGATGCGAATGCTAAGACAGTTTATATTCACACTCTTGAATTTAATAAAGTGAACAAAAATCTGAAAATCGATTCGCATTTGTTTCCGATTGATGAAAAAACAGCTTCTGAGCCTAATGTAGCCGAAATAGTGGATAAATGGAATGCCGTGTTAGAAAAGGAGATTAATGAGGTTGTTTCAAATCCCAAAGAAGTTATTTATAGAGCAACAACGCCATTAGATGGAACGGATAGTGCCAATAGAGGAATACAGACAAATCTCGGTGATTTAGTAACGGCTGCAATGGCAGATTCATTTAACGAACCTGTTGATGGGGCGCTTGTTAATGCAGGTTCATTTCGAATTGATGATATACTGGCGGGAAATATAACTGGTATTGATATATTTAGAGTATTGCCTTTTGGAGGTAACATCGTAAAGGTAGAGATGACGGGGAATCTACTTGTTGAGGTTCTTAACTTTGGAAAGTTAAACGATGGAACAGGTGCTTATTTACAGCGACATGACATAGAGGAAAGTAAAAAGGCAGGATGGCTGATAGCGGGGAGACCTATAGATACAAAAGCAGTTTATACAATCGCTATGAGTGATTTTTTAATGAGGGGCTATGACATTCCCTTCTTAACAAAAGATAATAAAGAGGTTATTAGTGTCTATCAACCGAAACCATCTGAAGCGGCCTCAGATATTAGAAAGGCTGTAATTTTATATTTAAAAAAATTAAATAAGTAGGTTATGAAAAAATTATTTAAGCTTGTATTGATTTTTGCTTTACTGGCATTAGTTGCCATTCAGTTTATCCGTCCAGACAAGAATGAGTCAGGGTATGAAGGAGTCGAGCATTTTGAGAACGAAACCAAACCTACTCCAGAAATGGCTTCCTTGTTACGAGCAAATTGTTATGACTGTCATAGCAATCAAACAAGTTATCCTTGGTATGCAGAAATAGCACCTGTTAGTTATTGGTTGGCAGACCACGTTAACGATGGTAAAAAACATTTTAATGTATCCGCTTGGAATGAGTATTCTGTAAAGAAGAAAGATCATAAGCTAGAGGAATTACTGGAGATGGTTGAAGAGGGGGAGATGCCATTGGACTATTATACTTGGCTGCATGGGGATCTTTCAGAAAATGACACTAAACACTTACTACAATGGGTTACAGTCGCCAGACTTCAATATAAAGCTCAGCTAGAAATATCCACTAAATAATTGATCTTCAAATAGCTATAGGTTGCTCGTTATTTTTATTTAAATTAATTCTAAATAAACTTGTGGGAATTAAGAATCAGGTTTACTTTTGTGCCTGAAATTAATCCACTATTTGTAATTAGTCTAAATAAAATTAATATGAAAAGGTTATCAATACTTCTTATTTTTACAGCCACAGTGTTTGTCTCTTGTAATAGCGATGACGAGAATCTTCCCGGTATTATGGAGATTCCTGTAGAAGCTCCCGCAGATTATACATTTACACGAAACAATAGATCTACAATTTCTTTTAGCGGACAAACAGATCGTATTTTGATGGCAGAAGAAATTATAAGTGCATTTAAAGATGTGGAAAACGCTTCGCAGTCTTCTATTCAAAATATGTTCGACCATCAAGAGGGAGCTTCAGATTTTGAAAATAATCTTTTAAATGCATCTGGAAAAAATGTGCGAAGTAAAGTAGCTGCGTCAACAGACCTTTTTAGTTCTAATTCTACTGAGAGTTTAGCCATTAAAGCGCAATTTGATTCTTACATCACATCACAGACTCAAGAAGTGTTTCCAAACTGGAACGCATTAGCTTCTCCAGGAGTCGCGGGTCAAATATTAGATGGTACAAGTACACGATATGTATCTGCAAAAGGATTAGAATACAACCAAGCATTTGCTAAAGGACTTACAGGTGCCTTAATGACAGATCAAATTATTAATAACTACTTAAGCATTAGCGTATTGGACGCGGGTAGCAATGTAGACGATAATGACAATGATGTCCTGTCTGGGGATAAAGCTTACACTGTTATGGAACATAAATGGGATGAAGCATATGGTTATTTGTTTGGTGCTGTGCCAGAAGTAAACCAAGCTACTCCACTGTCTACTATTGGTGATGATGATAGTTTTTTAAATAAATATGTTGGAAAAACAGCCGCTGACCCAGATTTCGACCAAGTCGCACAAGATATTTTTGACGCTTTTAAATTAGGTCGTGCAGCTATTGTTGCAAAAAATTATGAAGTAAGAAATGAACAAGCAATAATCATTCAACAGGAAATATCTAAAGTGATTGCTATTCGTACTATCTATTATTTACAAAGTGGAAAAGAAGCTATCGATCCTAATAATATGGGGGGTGCTTTTCATGATCTTTCTGAAGGATATGGCTTTCTAATTAGTTTACGTTTTACAAGAGATATTCAATCTGGGACCGCATTATTCACAAAATCTGAAGTTGATGGTTTTCTTGCAGATATAATGAATGACGGTGCTAACGGGTTATGGGACATTACTGAATCAACCCTAGATAGTATTTCTGAGGCGATAGCAGCAAAGTTTAACTTTACAGTTGCACAAGCTGCGAGTACAAATTAAAATTAACTAGGATTAAAAGCAATTGGATTTAGACTAAGAAAAACAGTTGCTTTTAATTATTTTTGCAAAAAAAAAAGAAATATGAAATATACTCACTTTGCTATGGTATTTTCGGTGCTGCTTTTTCTATCCTGTGGTGGAGACGATACGACCGAAGAGCCAACGTCTTCAGATACGTTTAATCGCAGTGCCATGTTGGTGCACTGGGCAGATAACTTTATTCTACCAGGATATACAGCTCTTGAAACTTCTTTAAGTACATTATCAGTCGCAACAGAAGATTTTGTTACTGCACCGTCTGCAAGTTCCCTTGCAGAGGTTAGAAGTTCTTGGTTATCTGCATACCAGTCTTTTCAAACAATATCCATGTTTGAGATTGGTAGAGCAGAGCAATTAAATTTTCGAAATCGTTTAAATGTTTATCCAACAAATACCGAAGAATTAGATGGACTAGTTTTAAGCGGAGCTTGGGACTTGGGACTACCATCAACAATCGACGTGCAGGGATTCCCAGCTGTAGATTATTTATTACACGGTTTGGGTACGGATGAAGAAATTATTGCTTTTTTTGCTGTGAGTAATGAAGCAGATAACTATAAGGCGTATTTTAGAGATCTTGTACAAACCATGCAGACACTAACCACCGAAGTAAAATCTGATTGGGATAATGGATTTAGAGAAACGTATATTTCCAACACAAGTTCTTCTGCATCTGGTGCAGTAGACCAAACAGTAAATGCATTTTTGTTTTATTACGAAAAGGCTTTACGAGCCGGAAAAGTTGGTATTCCTGCAGGTGTATTTTCTGGAAGTCCGCTCCCTCAAAATGTAGAAGCATTATACAGCCAAGAGAATTCTAAACAATTATTAGAAAATGCATTAACAGGAACACAAAACTTCTTTAATGGTAGCGGTGTTACTGGAACAAATGGAACAAGTTTAAAAGCTTATTTAGATGCACTAAATGCAGTAAAAAATGAAAGTGATCTTAGTTCTCTGATTAATGCCCAATTTGAAATGGCACAAGGAAAAATTACTGGCTTGCAAACTAATTTTGTTGCTCAAATAGAGAGCGATAATAGTAAAATGCTAGAAACCTATGATGAGCTGCAACGCAATGTAATTTTGATGAAGGTAGACATGTTACAAGCACTAAGTATTGATATTAACTACGTAGATGCAGATGGCGATTAATGCAAGCAAAACCCTACTCATATCTTATTAAACAAACAAAGGCCGCCCCATTGGCGGTCTTTCGTATTTTGTTTGGTTTTATGATGCTAGGGAGTATTATTCGTTTTTGGAGCTATGGTTGGATAAATACCTTATACATAGAACCTAAATTTGCTTTTTCATTTTATGGTTTCGATTGGTTACCGCTTTTAGGAAATTATACGTATTTGTTATTTGTTATTTGCGGTTTGGCAGCCTTTTGTGTGGCTATAGGATTTAAATATAGAATAGCAATCGTTCTGTTCTTCTTAAGCTTTACCTACATAGAGTTATTGGATAAAACAACATACCTCAATCATTATTACTTTATAAGCTGTTTAAGTTTTCTACTTATTTTCTTACCTGCGAATTGTTATTATTCAATAGATGCACTGCGCATCAAAAAAGTACGAGTGAATAGCGTTCCTTGTTGGACTATTGACAGCATTAAATTACTACTTTGTATCGTCTATTTTTACGCTGGTCTTGCTAAATTGAATAGCGATTGGTTGATGGAAGCTATGCCGTTACAAATTTGGTTGCCGTCTAAGTATGATGTTCCTTTTTTAGGAGATATTTTACAACAAGAATGGATACACTACGCCTTTAGTTGGGGAGGTGCTTTTTATGATTTAGCCATTCCTTTTTTATTGCTTTATAAGCCTTCTCGTTCTATTGCTTTTATATTTGTAGTTGTTTTTCATTTATTAACACGGGTATTATTTCCTATAGGTATGTTTCCCTATATAATGATTCTAAGCGCGCTTATCTTTTTTGACTCGTCATTTCATGAACGTGTTCTTTCATTTTTTTCTGAAATGTTAAAGAAGTTACGTCTATTCAAGCCTATTAAAATTTCAGAAAAAAAATATGCGACTTCTAATAAAATAGCACGGTATGTTATTGGAATTTTTATTGTTATTCAGCTGCTTTTTCCTTGGCGCCATTTGGTATATCCCGGAGAATTGTTCTGGACCGAAGAAGGCTATCGTTTTTCGTGGCGTGTGATGTTGATGGAAAAAGCAGGATATGCCCAATTTACTGTTAAAGATACAAAAAGCGGGAAGAAATTTGCTGTGAATAATAGCGATTTTCTAACACCTTTTCAAGAAAAACAAATGAGTACACAGCCCGATTTTATAGTCCAGTATGCACATTATTTAGGAACACACTTTGCCAGTCAGGGACATCAAAATATAGCAGTGCATGTCGAGAGTTATGTAGCACTGAACGGAAGGTTAAGTCAACCGTACATTAACCCGACCGTTAATTTATTAGAAGTGAATGATACTTTTAAGCATAAAGATTGGATTTTAGACTTTAATGATACTATCCAAGGTTTATAACAAAACATATGAAGCAATTTACCCATTATTTGGTTTTACTTTTTCTGCTAATTTTTAATGCGGTTCAGGCGCAGTTTACTGTTTCTGGTGCCGTAATTTCTGAAGATACTAAAATGCCCGTTGCTTATACCGAAGTGTATAATACAACTTTGGCTACCTCCGTAAAAACGAATAATTTAGGAGTTTTTAAATTTGAGAACCTTCCGGCTGGAACCTACACCTTTGTCGCATTTTCTCTTGAATACGAAGTAGTGGAAGTCACAAAGGACATTTCGGAAAACACTAGCCTAGCATTTGTATTACCGACCTTAAGAGAAACCTTAAGTGAAATTCTTATTACAAAACGAAAAGAAAGAATATTTGCATTAAGAAAATTAAGAGAAGTAGAGGGTACTGCTATTTATGCTGGTAAAAAGAGTGAAGTGGTAGTGTTAGATAATCTCACAGTAAATTTAGCGAGTGGAAATGCTAGACAAATTTATGCGCAAGTGGTAGGGTTAAATATCTATGAAAACAATGACGCAGGCTTACAGCTCAATATAGGAGGACGAGGATTAGATCCCAATAGAACGTCTAATTTTAATACGCGTCAAAATGGCTACGATATTTCTGCAGATGTATTGGGATATCCAGAGAGCTATTATACGCCTCCTGCCGAAGCTATTGATAAAATTGAAGTGGTAAGAGGAGCTGCATCTTTGCAATATGGGACTCAGTTTGGAGGGCTCATAAACTTCAAGTTAAGACAACCCAATAGAATAAAAAAAATAAATTGGATATCGCGTCAATCTATAGGGAGTAATGACTTGTTTACCAGTTTCAATAGCCTGAGTGGTACCGTCGGTAAGGTAGGCTACTACACTTATATTAATTATAAAACTGGAAACGGTTTTAGACCTAACTCTCAATTCGATTCATACAATGCTCATGCTCATTTAGACTATGCTTTTACAGATCGAACAAGAGTTACGTTTGAGTTTAGTTTTCTAGACTATTTAGCGCAACAGCCCGGAGGA
>JBNMOX010000084.1:0-6185 GCA_051275835.1 Patiriisocius sp. | reverse complement strand
CAAGGCAGGGACACCATTCTCAGCATCGCCTTGAGTAGCATGGTATGTAACTGTTAAGGTAGGATCACCGCCAGTAATACTGGTGTTATAACTATTTAAATCAAATTCAGTAAATCCATCAGCGATCGCATCATCACAGGCCTCAATCTCTGGAATAACATTAAAAACAGGGGTCTGTCCTAGTATTAAATTAAACTGACCAACAGTAAAACATAAAGGAGGATTCGTAACATCTCCATCCTCATAGTTTACGGCGCGGACCCAGACAACAGCATTACTACTTATATAAGCAGTAGCTGGGGTGATAGGGTTTAATCCAACCTGAGCATCAGCATCACTATCATGATAAGTCAAGGTAACATCAACCAAAATATTTAAAATCTCAAGATCTTTTGTCGTTAAATCAAAGGTCTCTAAGCCATCTCCATCCAAATCACATAAAAAATAATCGGTGATAGGTTCTGTGATCCCTGGAGAATCATTCACTTGCAATTCTAAAGGAACAATATTAAAACAATCCGTTGCATTTATGTTATCCACTCTGGCATATATGATTTGGAAACCTATTACACTATTCACAAAAGCAGTAGCAGGAACAATTGGAAAGCCTCCGGCTTGAGCTCCAGCAAAAGTGGTAAAATAAGATACGACAGCATCTGGATTACCGCCAGTAATCTCTAAATCTTTTGTTGGTAAATCAAAGACGCCAATACCATCGTTTGGCAATTCATCACATAAATTATAACGTGTAGGAATGTTAGCACCAGGGGCCAAAAATATATTAACGGTAAAATTCCCAAGGTCAAAACAAGTGTTTTCAAAAACACTCTCAATGCGCACAAAAATAGTTTCTACAGGAGCCGTAACATTATATATAGCAGGCAATGGATTAATATCTGTATTAGCTTCTACTAAAGTATTGTGATATGTTATTTCATACAGCAAAGGATCCAAGCCATTAAGAGCTTCAACGTCTTTTAAAACAGGTAAGTTAACAGATACTATTCCATTAGAATCTTCATCACATAAATCTTCATCAGTAAGAACCCCTAAAACAGGCTGAGCGTAATTAAGGGTAAAGTCCTCTAATGCAAAACAACCACCTGCTAAATCTTCTATACGAACAAATATCGTTTGTAAAGGCGGAGTCATAATAGTATAGTTAGTAGGTATCAATATTTCATTAAAACCTGCTTGACTGTCTAAAAATTCTTCATAGTATTTCACAATAAACAGTGCGGGATCTTGGGCACCTATAACAACAGCATCATTAACCGTAAGATCAAAAACTCCTAATTGTGTACCATCATCACATTGAAACAAATCGTCCGGCTGATTAGCAACAGGTACTGGAGCAAACTCTACAACAATCTCATCGGCACCAGCACAGCCAGAACCATTACTAGTAACTTCTATTTGGTAGGTTCCAGAAATTGTTACATCTAATGTAGGATTTGTTTCTCCTGGTAGAATATCAAACACAAGGGTCACAATATTTAAAACAGACCATTGATAGGTGCTGTCGCCAGGGTTTCCACCGAGGCCAGTTAAACCTATTTCTAAAGTTTCACCCTCACATAAAGCGGTTCCAGAAGCAATAGTAACATCTGGACCAAGATTAACTCCAATATTGAAAGAACCTCCTTCAAGAAAAACAGCAGCATCAAAAGCAGAATCTGTTTCATCGGCAATAACCAGCTTAATATTATATCCATTTCCAGCTACTACATCTCCTACAGCTGTAAGCGGCACTGTTTGACCGTTAAAATATATAGGAGCATCTGCAGCTGCAACAAAAGGCAAGCCACCAATATCGGTAGGCTCAAAATTATACTGTTGAAAGAATTGAGTATTAATATCATTACATCCGGCTTGAGCAGGAACGCCGTATCTAACATTTGTAACTTCTATAGGCGTTGTAGTCCCAGGTAATACCGCTAGGTTTTGAACAACACCCGTCACCTGATCTGTTAATATAAACGCAAAGGCATCAGAAAAAGAACACTCAAAATTTCTGTTGTATTCTTCTGAAACAAAAATGAAGTTAAAATTAATTTGATCAATTTGAGGCACAAAATTAAATTGAATAATAGAGGCGTTATTTGTATTTGTTGCCGTAGTGTTTGCTTCTAGGTCTGGGTCTCCAGGCCAAGTTGCGTCTCCATCACTTAATGTTACCCCAACATTGTTTGGTCCAGGAGCTCTAGAAACATCACCTGTCATTAAAATAATACCATTTGAAAAAGGAAATGAAGTTCCATTGGCATCAAAAGCGGCTATACCATTTACATTACCAAAATCTGTACCAGTACGCTGACCAACATTTGTGACTTCAGCACAAGGACTATTAATAAGTATATCCTCAACAAGTTCTTGGGCAGTTAGTGATTCATCAATAGTGATCTGACCTATGCTCACAAAAGAAGTCAACACAAAACAAATGAGTAGTATTTTTTTCATAGCCATGACAATATGAGGCCAAATATATTCATTACAATGATTTTCTTTTGGTATTTTTGCAAAAAAAATCACACAAAAATCACACAATGAATCAATTTAGCATAACTGTACAACCCACTAATAACGAAAATATTGTAAAATTTGTTACAAATTCGTTTTTAACACAGGCAAAAAGTTATGAGTTCGCAAATATCGATGAGGCAAAACCTAGTCCTTTAGCTCAACAATTATTCTACCTTCCTTTTGTAAAAACAGTATATATATCTCAAAACTTTATCGCCATAGAAAAATTCAATATTGTTGCTTGGTCAGATGTTCAAGAGGAAGTTGCGAAGTCAATTTCAGAATATCTAGAAAGTGAAAAAGAAGTAATTATAGAAGATGAAGAAACTTCCAAAAAAGTTCCTGTAACGGTATACGCAGAGAGTACACCAAATCCTAGTGTAATGAAATACGTGGCTAACAAGCCACTAGCTGATGGTGTTTTTGAATTTAAAAACATAGAAGATGCCATAGATGCTCCTTTGGCAAAAGAACTTTTTTCTTTTCCTTTTGTAAAAGAAGTCTTTATAAGTGCTAATTATGTATCTGTAACCAAATACAATGTTATAGAATGGATGGAAGTTTCTAATGAACTTCGATCGTTTATTCGAACTTTTATTGAAGATGGTAAAGCTATTTTTAATGATGCTTTTCTTCAAAATAAAAAAGAAGCTACAGCAAATAATACTGCTGAAAACACTGCTGTTTCAGAAGAAAAAAATACGACATCTTACACAAATATCGAACAAGAAATTATTGACATATTAGATGAATATATCAAACCTGCTGTAGCAAGTGATGGAGGACACATTGCGTTTGATTCTTATCATGCAGACACTAAAACAGTACGGGTTATTCTACAAGGTGCCTGTAGCGGTTGCCCTTCTGCAACGGTAACGCTTAAGAATGGTATAGAAACAATGCTTCAGGAAATGATGCAAGGTCGCGTTAATACTGTAGAGGCCGTGAATGGATAATCCTTTTAATGGTCGTTGAAATCTTAAAAGGTATCGAAATAGCGGTAAATTCAATGAAAAGTGATAAAAATTTACAAAAAATGGAATGAAATACACTTAAAGATTACAAAACACAGTACATTCTTTTAAAATACACTTTTGATTTTCAAAAGTGTATTTTTGTTTTCAAGCTTTTTAACACTACTATGATGAAGCAACTTTTTCTATTATTATTTTGTTCGATTTTATTTTTTTCTTGTACCTCTTCAAAAAAAGACATCGTGAATACACATCAATACACCAACTTACTTGTTCATGAAACAAGTCCCTATTTATTACAACACGCGCACAACCCTGTAGATTGGAGAGCCTGGAATGATGAAACATTGGCTACCGCCAAAAAAGAGAAAAAACTTATGATTGTAAGCATAGGCTATGCTGCTTGTCATTGGTGTCATGTTATGGAGCGAGAGAGTTTTGAAGATTCTGCAGTGGCTGCAGTCATGAATAAAAACTACATCAGTGTAAAAGTAGATAGAGAAGAACGTCCAGACGTAGACCAAATATATATTAATGCTGTTCAATTACTAACGGGTAGTGCCGGATGGCCACTTAACGTTATTACATTGCCTGATGGAAGACCTGTTTGGGGAGGCACTTATTTCAGAAAAAAAGATTGGGTAAATGCCTTAGAACAAATGCAAGAACTATATAAAGAAAGCCCGCAACGCTTATTGGAAGTCGCAGACAAACTAGAAGAAGGTATTAAAAGTATGGACCTTATACCTCTTAATACAGCAAATGTTGATTTAAAAAATTATAATACAGATGAAATTCTAAATGAATGGCAAGCTTCCTTCGACAATAAGTTTGGTGGCCCCAACAGAGCTCCAAAATTCATGATGCCTAACAATATTGGGTATTTATTAAGACAAGCAAAACAAAGTCAAGATAAAACATTGCTTGACTATGTAACACTCACCCTTGATAAAATGGCATATGGTGGAATTTACGATCATATTGGAGGGGGATTCTCAAGATATAGTGTAGACACCAAGTGGCATGTACCACATTTCGAAAAAATGCTATATGACAACGGCCAGTTAGTCAGCTTATATAGCAATGCTTATTTAGCCACAAAAAACACATTATACAAAGAGGTCGTAGAAGAAACACTTGCTTTTATAGCCAGAGAATGCACTAATAATGAAGGCGCTTTTTATTCCTCTTATGATGCAGACAGTCTAACAGAAGAAGGAGAACTTGAAGAAGGGGCCTATTATGTGTTCACGAAAGATGGATTGAAACAGCAACTTGGAGATGACTTTGATTTATTTTCTACCTATTATAATATTAATTCCTTTGGAAAATGGGAGCAGAACCATTATGTATTAATACGCTCCAAAAGCGACGCAGAAATCTGTAAAGAATTTGGGATTACTTCTGAAACATTAAAAACCAAAAAAACATCCTGGAAGAACTTGCTTCTTGACTATCGTAACAAACGAAACAAACCAAGATTAGATGACAAAATACTAACCTCTTGGAATGGACTCATGCTAAAAGGGTATGTAGACGCCTATAAAGCATTTCAACATCCTGAATATCTTGAGGCAGCTCTTAAAAACGCAAACTTTTTGAAATTAAAACAATGGCAAGAAACAGGTGCATTATTTCATAATTTTAAAGACGGAAAAAGCACCATTAATGGTTACCTAGAAGATTACGCAACCGTTATAGACGCTTTTATTGGTTTATATGAAATTACATTGGATCCTCAATGGCTAAATATCGCAAATGAGTTAACTAGCTATACCTATGGTCATTTTTTTGATACAGAAAAGCAGTTGTTTTATTTTACTAGTGATGAGGATCCGTCCCTGGTTACAAGAAATTTTGAATATAGAGACAATGTCATTCCAGCATCAAATTCAATGATGGCGAAGAACCTCTATGTTTTATCTCATCATTTTGACAATCAAACGTATGCAGGGACAGCTAGCCAAATGCTTAAAAATGTATTGCCAGAAATAGAAAAATATCCTTCTGGATTTTCAAATTGGTTGGATTTATTAGCCAATTTTCAAAACAGTTATTATGAAATTGTGGTCGTAGGTGAAGATGCCCAAGAAAAAATTAAAAATATACATCAATATTATTTACCTAATAAACTAGTAGCAGGAAGTACGACCAATGGAAATAGTCCTTTATTGGAAAAACGCTATATAGAAAATGAGACATTTATATATGTCTGTGTAAATAATGCTTGCAAACTACCAGAGACAGAAGTTCCAAAAGCTATAGCCCCTATTAAACTATAAAAGAGCTTCAAGAAGCATAAAAAAGCCCTGTATTTATAAATCACGAGCATCACTCCTTATTATTATGCTATGAAAGAGGATTAAAGAACTATTTTTATCTCATAAAAAACTTATGAAACAATAGTTCCCTTAGTTATTCTAATGTTATTTGCAATAACATGAAATGAAAAATTGTTTTATGTTGTGTTTTTAAAATCTCAGAAAAAAACACAACAATAAAAACAGCACTAAAGAATAACAATTTTTTAACATAATTAATCACTCGAAAGACTAGTTTTGAGCACCTTTTAAAAAAACCGTTATGCTATTAAGAAGAAAAAATTTACTAGTTACATTATCATTGTGCTTATGCTTACAAGCTTTTGCGCAGAACATGACTAATGATGATACAACTAATGACATCTTT
>JBNMOX010000083.1:0-6196 GCA_051275835.1 Patiriisocius sp. | reverse complement strand
CCAGAAGTAGGTTTTATGTTTTATGCAGTCCAGCCTAAAGAAGGTTTTTATAGATTGAAAATTAAAACAGGATTGACAGAAGAAGAGATTGTAGCTTTAAATCCCTATGCGAAAGATGGTTTGAAAGAAGGAATGGTTTTAAAGATTCCAACATCTGCTTCTGGAGCTTTGGTAGGCAATGCTAATAAAAGAAATTTAGAGAATGCCATTGTCAATACTTCAAAGAAGCGCGTTGCTGTCTTATTGCCATTTCGTTTAAATAAAGTAACGTCAGATTCTTTACAAGTAAAAAGAGAAGAGATTAAGAAAAATAGATTGATGTCCTTGTCACTAGATTTTTATAGTGGTGTACTGATGGCAACAGAGTTCGCGAAAGACAAAGGAATTTCAATACAGTTAGATGTATATGATACAGAATATAGCAGTAGTAAAGTGAGTGCTATTATTAATAGTAATGATTTTGATGATTTTGATGCTGTCATCGGACCTCTAGGTCAAAAAAATGTACAAAAAGCAGCAGCTATGCTAAAGAACAACAAAGTGCCTGTCTTTTCTCCTTTAAGTAATAAAGAGATCAAAATATCTAAGAATGTATTCCAAACCTTACCAGGAGATGAAATGCTTGAAAAGGGAATGTTAGATTTTATAAGCTCTCGCATAGCAGGTAAAAATGTAATTGTTATTGCGGATAAGAAAAAAACAGCACAGCGTGCTAAAATTATGGCTGCCATCCCAGATGCAAAAACAGCATCTCCAAGAGAAGAAGGTTTCTTGTATGTAAAAGATATAGAAGATCAAATCGATATAAATAAAGAAAATTGGGTCATTCTTGAATCTGAAGATCCTATTATAGTAAGTAATGTAGTTGGGGTTTTAAATGGACTTCCAGTGGGATATAGAATACGCTTATTTAGCTTAGATAAAAATGAAGCCTATGATTATAACGATGTTTCTAATGTGAATTTGGCAAAGTTGAACTTTACTTTTCCTTCTGTCAATAAAAGTTATAATTATAAAGACGAGAATGCATTCTTGATTAGTTATAAAAATAAATATGGTGTATTGCCCAATCGTTTTGCGGTGCGTGGATTTGATTTAACCTATGATGTTTTGTTAAGGCTGGCCAGTGCAGATGATATTTATGAAGCTTCTGATGAAGATTTTGAAACAGAGTATATTGAAAATAAGTTTAGGTATTCAAAGAAGTTTTTATCTGGATATAAAAACAATGCCTTTTATATAATTAAATACAAAGACGATCTTCAATTTGAAGTGATAGAATAATGAGCACAGCCAAAGTTACATACCAAGGAAATTTAAGAACATCTTGCGAGCACCTTAAATCTAGTACTACTTTTATTACAGATGCTCCTGTAGATAATAATGGAAAAGGAGAAGCTTTTTCACCCACAGATACCATTGCTACAGGATTGGCAAGTTGTATGCTTACCGTTATGGGAATTAAAGCAAACACCATGGAAGGCATTAATATCGATGGTGCTACGGCGATCGTTACCAAAACAATGGAAATCAATCCTAGACGCATCTCCAAAATTGAAGTGGTGATGCAGTTTCCAAAAGGAGTCACTGCCAAATCACAAAAAATATTAGAAAATACAGCAAATACTTGTCCGGTACATTATAGTCTACATCCAGATATTGAAAAAGTGATAACATATCATTGGGAGTAGCATGACAACCCTACTTAAAACAGATGCAAATCACAAGGATTTTATAAGCCTTGTAGCTTCATTAGATACCTATCTAGCAGTTACAGATGGTGATGATCATGCTTTTTATGATCAATTCAATAAGTTAGATACTATTAAACATGCTGTGATTATATATCTAGATAATACGCCAGTGGCATGTGGTGCAATCAAAGAATTGGATGCAACAGCCATGGAATTAAAAAGAATGTTTACCCAGCCATCAGCCAGAGGAAAGGGTTTTGCAAAACAAATACTCACTGCCCTTGAGGGATGGGCGTTTTCCTTAGGCTATCAAAAATGTTTGCTCGAAACAGGTGTCCGCCAACCAGATGCAATTGGTTTATATCTCGCCTCGGGATATCAGCAGATTGAAAATTATGGGCAATACAAAAACCTAGATGAAAGTCTGTGTTTTGAAAAACTACTCAATAATATTGAATAGTTGACGTTAGTTTAGTAATGAAATTGATTAGTTACATAACATTATTTTTGCTATCCTTTACATCGGTAAATGATAAAGAAAAAGTAGCCTGGGAAGAAGGAAGTAAGCTTTCTTGGTCTATGTTTAAAGGGAGTCCAGAAAACTTGTCTGGCTTTGTGGCAAGTACAAATTCTGGAATTTCGGTATCATTTTCTGTAGCTACACGTGATGGAAAAGTACGCGTTAATTATGAGGTGCAAAGTTATTTTTACCCAAATAATTCTTGGTATAAACGCGGACATGTGAATGCCTACGTATTGGCCCACGAGCAAACCCATTTTGATATTTCTGAATTATTTTCACGGAAGCTAAAACAGGAGTTTTCAGTTATTACAAAAGATAAAAACTTTCAGTCTAAAGCAGAAAAAGTATACCAGCAAAATGAGCAAGAACGTGTTGTTATGCAGCAGCTTTTTGATGAAGAGTCTGATCATTCTAGGGATTCAGAACAAGAGGAGGCTTGGGAAGCATTTGTTCAAAAAGAAATAAAAAAGTATGATGCCTGGAAATAATAGCCCTCTTTCTCCGCCAGATCATTTAGTACGATTGGCAAATTATAAAATGCCTTTTGGTAAATATAAAGATCGTTACTTAGTTAATATCCCCGAGCCCTATTATGTGTGGTTCAAGCAGAAAGGATTCCCTAAAGGAACCTTGGGAAACTTACTACATGAAATGTATGAAATCAAATTAAATGGACTAGAGGATTTGATACGACCTTTAATTCGAAAATAATCTCATATTTTTTTCATTTTACAAGCAACTATTCTTTAATTGTTACATCTTACATACATACGTTGTAAAACAGACTATGTATTTAATAGCAAAATCAGTTTCAAAATGGTATCCAGAACTCTTCTTGATTGTTTCTGTGATTGTTTATTGGGCACAATCGGGAACCATAGTGAATCCTATTGCTATTGCATTGTTTGCTCTTTTAGTAGCGCAACTAAGGTTTAAAAATAAAATATTTGGTATTGTGCTTTCTGTTATATTCATGCTACTGTGTCTTTACATGATGTTGGCTATCTTTTCAGACCTCGTAAATCTAGAAACCTTTTATCCAAATGGCTGGCTAATGATTGCTTTTGGTGTTGCTTTCTTTGGTACAACTGCCTTTTTTGCTCTTGCCTTGCTTAAAAAAAATAGTACAACGATAAGTGATCAATTGCCTATTGGTAATGACTAGCTTATTTTCTTCCGAAACAGTATCATTTCAAATCTCTTACTTCATTTTTTTTAGGTCTATTCATTGTGTTTAGATATCTCGAATTTCCGAAGCTAAAAATATTGATTCCTTTATTTGAAAATACTATGAGGGTATGAGTTTAAATACCTACCTTTGCATCCCGTATAGAAACTAAGTTAAGGCATTCATGAGTACTACAAAATACATCTTCGTTACGGGCGGGGTTTCATCTTCTTTAGGGAAAGGAATCATTGCAGCGTCTCTTGCAAAACTACTACAAGCAAGGGGTTATCGAGTTACCATTCAAAAATTAGATCCGTATATTAACGTAGATCCGGGCACATTAAATCCCTATGAGCATGGCGAGTGTTACGTGACAAATGATGGCGCAGAAACAGATTTAGATCTAGGGCATTATGAACGTTTCTTAAACGTACCTACGTCTCAAGCAAATAATGTAACCACAGGTAGGATTTATCAAAGCGTCATTCAAAAAGAACGTCGTGGTGAGTTTTTGGGTAAAACAGTTCAAGTAGTACCGCACATTACGAACGAAATAAAAGAACGCATTCAAATTTTAGGAAAAAGTGGTGACTTTGATATTGTCATTACAGAAATTGGTGGAACGGTAGGTGATATCGAGTCATTGCCATATATAGAATCTGTACGTCAATTAAAATGGGAGTTGGGAAATCAAAATTGTTTGGTAATTCACCTAACCTTGATTCCATACCTCTCTGCTGCTGGTGAGTTAAAAACAAAACCGACACAGCATTCTGTAAAAACCTTGATGGAAAGTGGGATACAGGCAGATATATTGGTGTGCCGTACGGAGCATAAATTAAATGATGAGTTACGTCATAAACTAGCCTTGTTTTGTAATGTAAATAAAGATGCAGTAATAGAATCTATTGATGCCTCTACAATTTATGATGTTCCAAACTTAATGTTGGAAGAAGGCCTAGATACTGTGACTTTGCAAAAACTGGGTTTGAAAGATGAAGGTAAGCCTAGTCTTACAGCTTGGAATGAATTTGTAAAACGATATAAAAACCCGAAGGCTAATGTAACTATTGGTTTAATTGGGAAGTATGTAGAGTTGCAAGATAGTTACAAGTCTATTTTAGAATCTTTTATTCATGCAGGAGCTTCCAATGAAGTGAAAGTGAAAGTGCAGTCTATCCATTCAGAATTTTTGAATGCTTCTAATGTAGCAGAGAAAATGCAAGGGCTGGACGCTGTGCTGGTAGCACCAGGCTTTGGAGAACGTGGTATAGAAGGGAAAGTTGAAGCAGTTCGCTATGCTAGAGAAAACAAATTACCATTTTTGGGTATTTGTCTAGGAATGCAAATGGCTGTTATTGAGTATAGTAGAAATGTACTTGGTCTGGCAGACGCTAACTCTACCGAGATGAATGAAAACACAAGTCATCCTGTTATTAACCTCATGGAAGAGCAAAAGACCATTACAGAAAAAGGAGGAACCATGCGTCTTGGCGCTTGGGCTTGTGAACTAATGGATGATAGTATTGTAAAAGAAGTGTATGGCGTTTCAAATATAGAAGAAAGACACCGTCATCGTTTTGAATATAATAATGCCTATAGAGATCAACTAGAAGCTGCCGGTTTAAAAACAACAGGGATAAACCCGGAAACTAATTTGGTAGAGATTGTAGAGATTGAAGACCATCCTTGGTTTGTAGGAGTTCAATACCATCCAGAATATAAGAGTACCGTTGCCAATCCACATCCATTGTTTGTGAGCTTAGTGAAAGCAGCTTACAAATACTCAAAATCTAAATAACCCGTCAAAATGAAATATTTTTCATCACTTTGTTTGGTCCTTTTAATAGCTGTTTCTTGTAATAAAAATGATGATGGAGTTATGCCAGTAACCACCATGTCTGAATTATTAATAAAAACAGTAAATACAGATGGTGAAATAACAGAATCTTTTCAATATGATGCAGAAAATAGATTAATAACTAGAAATGGAACGTACGAGTTAGGCGCAATTAGAATTGAAATAGTGTACCAAGACAACTTGATAGTTTATAATTATTTCAATAATCAAAATGTTAAAGTAAAGGCTATAAATAATTATTTAGAACAGAATATAAATGTGCGTCAAGTAGATATTGACGTGGATACTGGTGCGGAATTAGGATACAGATTATACACTACAAACACTACTACTTGTAATTTAGAGTCTATAGGGTATTATACTAGTGAAAATGTTCAATTTCTTACAGTTGGATTTGAATATACAGATGAAAATTGTAGTACTAATGTGACACTAATAGATGATAACCCAGATAATCGGGCAAGAAATAATACGATAAATGATAATAGAAATAGGGCTATTAAGTCGCTAGATTATCCATTTTTCAATACAGTTTTTAGTCATAACAGAGTGACTTATACAAACTATAGAGAGGATAATACAATAATTGCGGAAACATCATATATAAACGCATATACATATAATCAATTTGATTATCCTACAACCGAAAGTAGAACATACTTGGATAGTAGGACTATAATATTTACGTACGAGTATTTTTAATAATAAGACAATATGTCAATCTCCTTAGCTTAGGCGAGATTATTGACAAAGGATATATTAGACTTTGGCAAAGCCGAAATTTTAAATTAACTAACAAATTGACAATCATTAAAATTTTGGAATGTAATAACATTGCATTTTTTAAATTTTAATGAACCTTAGTAAGAGGTATTTAATTCACCAAAACAAGAGGTGAAACATCATTATGGAAAACAATAAATTTGACTTAAATTCTATTATAGGATTTG
>JBNMOX010000082.1:0-6254 GCA_051275835.1 Patiriisocius sp. | reverse complement strand
CCATCGGAAGCAGCTTTCATACGTTCCCATAGTCTAGCCCCCACTAATGGATCATAACCAGCAATAGCCATTAAAGTTAGACCAATTCTATCTGCCTCTGTTTCGTGACTCCTACTAAAAGGAAGCATCCCTAATACATTAGAACCTACCCCATAGGCCTGATTAAAAACGGATGCGTATTCTTCTTCACCACTCAAAGCAATGTTTCCAGCAACGGCGCCAATCTGCTGTAATTGTGCAGCACTCATACGTTGTTGTCCATGGTTTGCCAAAGCATGAGCAACTTCGTGACCCATAATTGCTGCAACTCCAGCTTCATCTGCTGCGATAGGCATAATACCTGTATAAAATACAATTTTACCGCCTGGCATACACCAAGCATTTACTGCCTTATCCTCTACCAAATTATATTCCCATTTATAATCTTTCAAATATCCTGCATGATTATTTGCCGTTAAATAGCGCTTTGCTGCAGTAGAAATTTTACGTCCTACATTTTTAACCATCCTAGATTGAGCAGTACCCGTGATAACTTTATTTTCACTCAAAAACTGATCATATTGAGCAAAAGCCATTGGTAATATTTGAGAGTTTGGAATTAATGCCAAAGTAGATTTTCCTGTAAAAGGGTTTTTGGAACAAGCAATAGCAAAAAGCCCTATGGCAAGTATTGCTAGTATTTGATTACGTTTCATATTATAGATTGTTTATTTTATAGTTTAAAAGTAAGGTTTTTTTAAAGCTTCGACTATCAGTTTATATTTTTTTTATAAATAGAAGCTAAACAAACCTATAAAATTTTTAATTTCGGAACAACTTTTGATGACTAGTCATTTAAACATAAACTTTCTTACAATGAAAAACCTATTTTTATTCTTGTCGCTTTCTAGTTTCTTATTTATTAGCTCATGCTCTAACGATGATGATGATCAAGAAATATCTGAAATTGGACAAGTATTTGAAACAACCCTAGACTTTACTTTCGATAATGACTACAGTCAATTGGTTAACATCCCCTCTTATGTTGACGTTTATGAAAGCGATGTCATTTTAGTATATTGGTTAGAAGATGTCATTCCCGGAAATAATGGTGAGAGCTTTGACCTATGGTCACCACTACCGCAAACAATCTATCTTGATGGAGGTTCTTTTCAGTACACATTTAATCATACCTTTATAGACGTTTTATTATTTTTACAAGGAGATATAAATCTTAATACACTAGGTTCAGACTTTACAAATAATCAAACCTTTAGAATCGCTGTTGTTCCTGCCGAGTTTGCAGACACAAACCCAACGATGGAAGATGTTCTTGCTTTATAAAAGCGTCTGAAATTTTAAAAAATAAAATGCACTTATGAAAAAAATTATGCTCGCTTTATGCACTGTTGTATTATTTAGTTGCAACTCTAATGCACAAAAGACTGAAAAAGAAGTAGAAGTATTTACCATTCAAAAAACAGAAGCCCAATGGAAAGCAGAACTTACCGAGATGCAATTTCATATTCTTCGCGAAGCAGGAACAGAAAGAGCTTTCACTAGCCCTTTAAATAAAATCTATAGCAAAGGAACGTATTATTGCGCCGCTTGTGAAACACCTCTATTTAATGGAGATAACAAATTTGATAGCGGTACCGGATGGCCAAGTTTTGATCGCGAAATCAAAGGCAATGTTAGCTTTGATGTAGATTATAATTTAGGCTACGCAAGAACGGAAGAACATTGTTCAACCTGCGGAGGTCATTTAGGACACGTATTTAGTGACGGCCCTAGAGAAACTACAGGCAAAAGACACTGTATCAATGGGGGAGCATTAATCTTTAAAGCTGAAAAATAATGAGCAACTATCCCGTACATAAAACAGAAGCCCAATGGAAAGAAGAACTTGGGGAAGCACGTTATAAAATATTAAGAGAAAAAGGGACAGAACGCCCTTATACAGGAAGCTACAACCTCACCTTTGAAGAAGGAACGTACGCCTGTGGCGCATGTAAAAACCCATTATTTGAAAGTAATAGTAAATTTGATAGTGGTTGCGGATGGCCCAGTTTTGATGAAAGTATCCCCGGCCATGTAACATATATCAAAGATAAAACCCTTGGCATGCAACGCACAGAAATACTCTGTGCCAACTGTGGTAGTCATTTAGGGCACGTTTTTAATGATGGCCCCACCAAAACGGGACAGCGTTATTGCGTAAATTCACTTTCGGTAGACCTAAAGAAATAACACAGTTTACTATTTCAGAAACAAGCATTCCAAATGACATACAACAATGTTTATTATTTGGAATGTTCTTTTTTCAAGAAATTGTTATGTTTCAATGCCACATTTCGTAAATTTGACTTTATAAATTAACAAGCAAAAAAAGTACCATGAGTAAATATGATGTAATTGTTTTAGGAAGTGGACCTGGTGGATATGTAACCGCTATTAGAGCGTCACAACTTGGATTGAAAACGGCAGTGATTGAAAAGGAAAGCCTTGGAGGTGTTTGTCTTAACTGGGGATGTATCCCAACCAAAGCTCTTTTAAAAAGTGCGCAAGTTTTTGATTACTTAAAACATGCAGAAGACTATGGCCTTTCTGTAAAAGAATACGATAAGGATTTTACCAAAGTAGTAGCACGTAGCCGTGGTGTTGCAGATGGTATGAGTAAAGGTGTTCAGTTTTTGATGAAGAAAAATAACATTGATGTACTAGAAGGTTTCGGTAAACTAAAACCAGGTAAGAAAGTAGATGTAGCGGGTACAGAGTATAGTGCAGATCATATTGTAATTGCTACTGGGTCAAGATCTCGTGTGTTACCTAATCTGCCACAAGACGGAAAAAAAGTAATAGGATATAGAGAAGCGATGACCTTAGAAAAGCAACCAAAATCTATGATCATTGTAGGTAGTGGCGCTATTGGTGTCGAGTTTGCTCATTTCTATAATGCTATGGGTACTGAGGTAACTATTGTAGAATTTTTACCAAACCTTGTTCCTGTTGAAGATATAGATGTATCAAAGCAATTTGAGCGTTCCTTCAAAAAGGCAGGTATTAAAGTAATGACAAACGCATCGGTAGAAAAAGTAGATACCTCTGGTAAAACAGTAAAAGCAACGGTAAAAACCAAAAAAGGAGAAGAAGTACTTGAAGCAGATATCGTTCTTTCTGCGGTTGGTATTGTTTCAAACCTAGAAGGTATTGGTTTAGAAGATGTAGGTATTGTAGCAGATAAAGGTAAGATTATGGTCAATGATTGGTACCAAACTAACATTCCAGGATACTACGCTATTGGTGATATAACACCCGGCCCAGCATTAGCCCATGTTGCTTCTGCAGAAGGGATTACCTGTGTTGAGAAAATAGCTGGTATGCAAGTTGAAGCTATTGACTACGGAAATATCCCAGGGTGCACTTATGCGACACCAGAAATTGCAAGTGTAGGTATGACCGAAAAACAAGCCAAAGAAGCTGGATATGAATTAAAGGTTGGGAAATTTCCATTCTCAGCTTCAGGAAAAGCAAGTGCTGCAGGAACCAAAGACGGATTTGTAAAAGTAATTTTTGACGCTAAGTATGGTGAATGGTTAGGATGCCACATGATTGGCGCCGGAGTAACCGATATGATTGCCGAAGCAGTTCTAGGTAGAAAACTTGAAACAACAGGACATGAAGTACTAAAAACCATACACCCACACCCAACAATGAGTGAGGCAGTTATGGAAGCCGTAGCAGATGCTTATGGCGAAGTGATTCATTTATAAGGTAGACGGTAGACGGTAGACGGTAGACGGTAGACGGTAGACGGTAGACAAAATTAAAAAATCCATGACCCTCAAATCTCATGGATTTTTTTTATTGTGTTTGTTTCACAGATCATCATTATGTTCTATTTTTAGAATCTAAAACTAACAGTAAACATATCATTGAACTATTCCTTCCCTTTCGATCCACGTGTAAAACATCACATCCTCTTAGCGATAGGATTAGCTATTTGGATATTCTGTTTTCTTAATTTCACGGAACCCCTAGACATCAATGATTTTACAAAAACAGAAAAGTGGATGCATCTCCCTTTTTATGGATTTGCAGGAGCTGCTACATATTTACTAATACTTCCACTACAATACAAAATATATAACTTCAATAAAAAATGGACACTCCTACATGAGCTTCTTTTTTTGCTATGTATCGTTATTATAGGTTTTGTATTTGCTAGAGGGGTATATCTATACATCATTGTGCCAGATGAACCGTATCCATATACACTCGGTTTTTTTATAGTAGATTTATACATTCCTGCGTTAACAACCATAGCTCCAATCATATTCTTTGGGCGCTGGGCCTTTGGGAAATACGAAGAAAAGAAAGTAGCGAATCAAAAAATTGAAATACAAGGAGAAGGTGCTTATGAAGGACTCAAGCTTCTGTTTAATGATATTGTTTGCATAAAAGCAGACGACAACTATATTGAAGTACATTACTTAGATATAAAAGTCTTAAAAAAACAACTCATTCGAAATAAATTATCTGTCATTGAAAAAGAATTTCCTGAGCTCCTAAGAACACATCGTTCGTATTTAGTAAATCCATTTCATTTCAAAGCATGGAAAACTGGGCAAGGAAAATTAAACATAATACTAAGCTCAGAAATTGAAATTCCCGTTTCAAAAACTCAGACCGATAATGTAAAACAAGTTCTGCAATAAGTATAGATCGCCCCAAGAGCATACACCTTCACATTTCAGATAAAAACAGTATTTTATTTCACCACACAGAGCGTTCTTTTCACCCCAAACTCCTTTATTTATATCGATCCAAGCCTCTTTAAATTTTATGTTTGCTGTATAACAAAAATAATTTTTAACTAAAATATAAAGGATATGAAAACCAAAATCTCAATTACAGTAGCTGCTATTATAATTACATTGTTCAGTTCATGTAAAGTAGGACGTTTTGTACGTTATAATTATGCAAACATTACTGATCATAAAATATTTCCATCTCGCACGGTTGAAAAAGGAGATACCCCATTTACATTTCCTTACAAAGACAATGGATATGTGCCAGATTCTTTAACCGTTACCGCAAATGGAAAAACAGGAAGAATATCATTTGAGACTTATCTAGAAGATAATAAAACAGTCGCCTTTGTTATTATTCACAAAGACAGTATTACCTATGAAAAATACCTAAACAAATATGATGAAGCTTCGATTATAAACTCCTTTTCTATGGCAAAATCTGTCCTTTCTATTTTAGTGGGATGCGCTTTAGAGGATGGTAAAATTAAATCTATAGAAGAACCTATCACCAATTATTTACCTCATTTAAAAGAAAATGGTTTCGAAAAAGTAACCATTAACCACCTACTCAACATGACTTCTGGTATTGAATTTAATGAAAGTTATATCAATCCTTTTGGAGATGCAGCAAGTTTTTATTACGGTACCAATCTGCGCAAAGAGGTACGTAAAATGAAATTACAAAGAGAACCAGGAACGGCATACAGGTATCGTAGTGGAGATAGTCAGGTATTAGGAATGGTATTAGAAGCAGCGCTACAAGGACAAACAATCTCGAACTATCTACAAGAAAAACTATGGAAACCTCTAGGAATGGAATTTGATGCTAGCTGGAGTTTAGATAAAGAAAAAGACGGTGTAGAAAAAACCTTTTGTTGCTTAAACGCAAGAGCAAGAGACTTTGCTAAAATTGGAAGATTGTATCGTGACAAAGGGGTCTGGGAAGGAAAGCGAATTGTATCTGAAGCGTGGGTAGCCAATTCCACTAAATATGATACTACGCAAAATAGATCTGGTGGCTATCAATACCAATGGTGGATTCCAGCAAAAGATGGGTCCTTCATGGCAGAAGGCATCCTAGGTCAGTTTATCTATGTACACCCAAAAAAAGATCTTGTGATTGTTAGACTTGGAGAAAAAACAGGAAAGACTGGAAACTGGGAAGGCATTTTTGAGGGTATAGCAGCGAAGCTTTAACGTAATATTGTAGCCCTAATATCTCAGAAAATAAAATCCCACAGCTTTCATTAATTGTGGGATTTTTAAATACCTTTTTTTTCCGAAGTGCTTAATGTCTTGACTTCAAAACCGCTTCAATATCTTTTAACTCAAAGCCTTTCGCTTGGAGTAAAATCAAATAATGAAAAAGTAAATCTGCGCCTTCATCCAAAAATAAGGAGTCGTTATTGTCTTTTGCCTCAATAACTACTTCTACTGCCTCCTCACCTACTTTTTGGGCTA
>JBNMOX010000081.1:0-6266 GCA_051275835.1 Patiriisocius sp. | reverse complement strand
AAACCGTTAGAATATGAAAGCTTGAATATTCGTATTGTAGATTTTAAAAAAGCATTAGAGTCTGAAGACTATACAACACGTGAGATGTTTATAGGGAAGGGCTTTGGTGCAAAAACAACAATTTACAGGCAAAATAAGATAGCGTCTGCTTGGTCTGGATTTTACACCTTTCAAGAGATAGATAATGGAATTTATTATTTATTTCACAGAGGAGGGTTTTCGTTGATATTGCTTTTTGTTTTAGCCCATATCTTTCTTCTTTTTAAACTTCGATTTTTAAAGGCACAGCTCGCATTAATTATCATTATTTTATTTACTTGTATTCTTTCCATACACTACTTTAATAATATTTTCTACTTGATTATTCCTTTTTTAATTTTAGAAAGGGAACGGGAAGATTTACATCGTAAGCAAATAGAAGCCAAATGAAACAAGCATTCTATATTGTCCCAAATATTATAAAAATCTCTGGCGGACCTAGAACCAGAATTTCTTCTTTTAAGACCCTATTTTTAAGCAAAGGCACTACCATATTTGAGAATAGAAGTAAGAAAAATTCTCTAAAAGCAGGCCACTTTGATTTACTTTATATTGAATCTGCAACCAACAGAATTTCATTTTGGGATGTTATTTATCTGTTCAAATTAAAATTTTCATCAAAGAAAAGAGTTGTTTTTATACGTGACATCTATATTGAATTGTTTCCTGAAGAATACACCTCTATAAGAGCTAGAATTACATTAATATGTAATAGATTGAGTAATTTTTATCTCACATGGATCGCAACACAGATGGTATTCCCTACTCAAGAAATGGGAAAGGAGTATTTTGCTAAGAACAAAATGTATCCTAAAAGACCTTTCACAGACCTGCCTCCTGCAACACATAACATAACAACAAATCGTTCACTGCCAGATTTTTCTAATAAAATAGGGATACTGTATCTAGGCAGCCTTGGGTACACAAATTCAGGATATCAACAATTTTTAAATTTTTCTGAAAAGTATGCAACACGCTATAATTGCTTCATATTGAGTGGTGATCAAGATCTTGCGCAAAAAACCCAAAAGTATCCTGTTACGCTAAACAAAGTTAAGAGGGATTCAATTCCAGAATTTATAGCACAGCATAATATAGCATATGCATTTCATACACGTCCTAGAAATAGATACGATGACATTACATACCCTATAAAAGTATTAGATTTTTTAAGTTTTCAATTACCCTTTATTTCTGAAAAGCATGTTCCATTATGTAATCTCCTAAGCAACGATTACCCATTATTTGCATCTTACGAGAACTTAGAAGATGTAAACGCATTGATACAAAGTATTGATATAACGAAATACGAAGAAATCGTAGCCAATCTAAAAGAAACCGCACTTAATAATACGTATGAAAAACGCTATAAAAAACTACATAGCCTGTAATTCTACACCTAAAATTATCTTTGAGGTAGGCGTGCTTTTATTTGTAGTAACCTTACCATTATCAACAAAGATGAACACCCTGATGTTATGGGTCTTTTTTGCAGGTTCATTACAGTATGTTCCTTTGGAAGATAGGATTTTAAACTTTAAAATAAACCGAGTCCCAATTATTCTTTTCGTTTTACTGTATTTCACTTTTGTTTTTACACTACTGTATACCGAAAACATATCCTACGGCCTTCGTAAATTAGAAAAGGGACTTACGTTGATACTAATTCCTCTATGTATTCTTACTCACAATAAAAAGGATTTTAATGTAAAGCAAATTTTCTCTGCTCTTGGAATAGGAATTTTTATCTTAATGATTATTTGCTGGTATAGCATATTCCAAATTATTGCCGAAAATTCTAGACCTTGGGAACAGGCAAAATATTTTTTCCAATGGGTGTATGCTAGTTTTAATCTTGTAAAACCAGTGGATGGCCACCCTAGTTATATAGCAGTTTTAATGTTTTTATTTTTAGGAGCTATCTATAAAGGGGCTATGTTTTCTGCCCTAAGAAAGCACAAATTGAAAATGATTTTAATCACGATTCCAACACTTATTTTTCTACTCCAACTAAGTAGCAGAATTGCTATGATAGCGCTGTTTTGCTTAGTTATTATCTATTTTTTAAAATCTGTTACTGTAAAAAATACCATTCTAGTTGCTTTAGTGGTGTTTGTATTAGGGATGTTATCCTACCAATTTGATTTCTTAGGTCGGAAATTTGACAAAATGGTAGACGCTAGCGGAACTATAAAATTTGAACGGTATCAACGTTGGTCAAATATTTTAGAAACCTTAAACGATGAAGACTCCGTATTTTTTGGAGTGGGTTATGGAGATGCGCCTAAGTTGTATGAGCGTGCATATTTAAAGGGAAAACACTATAAAGCACTTTCCGAAAACTATAACGCCCATAACCAATTTATTGAGCTTTTAACAGGCTCAGGGATACTAGCCGTCGGATTATTTATCTATTTATTTGTATTGTTTGCAAGCAAAACTAAATTAAAAGGAATAGCACTCCATTTTTTCATTGCATTTTTACTGTTTTCTATATCAGAAAGTATTCTAGAACGCAGCCAGGGCGTATTTATGTTTTCTTTCTTATTTAGCGTTGTCTATATATTAAAACAAAAACCAACCGAAATTGAAACAACCGCCTAAAACAAAATTGTATTTAGTGTCAAATATGTATCCTTCAAAAGAAAATGTGAGGTATGGTGTCTTTGTTAAAAATTTTGAAATAACAATAGAAGATCACTTTGATGTTCATAGAATTGTACTGACAAAGAAGTATCGTTTTCACACTAAAGTGCTAGGTTATATTCTACTCTATTTGAAAATAATTCAACTTTTTTTTAAACCTAAGGATGTAATTATTTATGTTCATTATCCGTTATTTCTTACGCCAGTCTTACTTTTAATTTCAATGGTCAAAAAAAATATGATTTTAAACTTTCATGGAACAGATCTTATTTTTGATACCCTATTTAAAAAAGTACTGGCTGTTTTTCAAAAGCAATTAATTCCTACCTCTCGTATTGTAGTCCCCTCAAATTATTACAAAGAAAAAGTGCTTGACAGCTATCAAAGTGATGAAGAGCGTATTTTAGTCTATCCTTCTGGAGGTATTAATACAGCTGTTTTTTACCCAGACACCGTTCAGAAACAAAAAGGGTTTACCATTGGTTATATTTCAAATTTCATTAAAGAAAAAGGATGGCTAACGTTTTTAGAGGCAATGGTATCTATTCATGAAAACAAACTCATACCAAGGTTGAACCTTATCATGATAGGCGATGGGCCCGATGAGGCTAAAATAAAAGCTTTTGTTTCAAAGCACAAACTACCCGTTATTTTTTCCTCAAAATTGACACAAACTGAGTTAGCAAAAAAGTATAATCTTTTAGATCTTTTTATATTCCCAACCCATTCTGAAAGTTTAGGGCTTGTAGGTCTTGAAGCAATGGCTTGTGGTGTCCCCATAATCGCTGCAAAGGCAGGCGGCCCGATGAGTTATGTTGAAGACGAAATAAATGGTTATTTATTTGATATAAAAGATGCAACTATGCTCGTAGAGAGAATTGTAACGTTTTATTCACTTTCTGATAAAGAGAAAACAATGTTTTCTGAAAACGCATTAAACACGGCTCAAGCGTATCACCATTTAAAAGTAAAAAAGGAACTATTAATTTTTCTAGGCAATTAAAAACCCTTAAATTGGTTAAAAATTCTATGCAATGATGAAAAATGTCTGTGCTATTTTTGTTTTTAGGTTGCTCAGACGATGAGGAAAAAACTTCGAATGAGGAGGATGACACTCCCTTACTAACAACGGACAGGGTATACATAATAAATGCCCCTTTTGGTCTAGATGGAGGAAAAGTAGTTGAAATTGATGAGCAAACAGGACGTTTTATTGGAGTTGAATATTTTTTATTTGGTGATGGGCAGCTTTCCAACTTTCATTTTGACAATAATGCAGATATCCTTAACTAGAGCCATAGTAAACAAACGGGAGGGGACTCGTTTTCATTTTACACCTCTTTTTTAAATTTAGAAACCAAAGAAGTATATGTAGTTTCAATGGGAAACATTCTTAATGGACAAACAGAACGTTTGGGATTTACAAGTGTTATGAATGCTAATAATTATTATTTTACAGAATTTAAGATAGACACTAGTAATGTTGAGACAAGAGAGAAACAGGGCTTGAGAACTTACCTATAGCTACAATTCCTTATAAAACAATTTCACTAAGCTATTCAGAAAATTCAAATAGCTTTTTTGCACTAGTGTCTGAGGAAATTGATGCCGTAAAAAAATTATATATATTAGCTTCACCTAGAAACAATGAACGCATCGCTTCCATAAATTCCAGCTAGTGATACTCCTAGGGCTATATTTTTAGATTACTAAAGAGTGAATTACTTTTTTACAAAACCATTACCTTTACGCTCTAACCTTTTTATAATGCATCAACAAAACCTAATAAGCATTTTAAATACGAAAGTTCACAACTTGACAATGGCAGAAACAATTTCTGTCATAGATGATGCTGTAACTAAAAAGCAGTCACTTGCCCATGTAGCGATAAACGCGGGTAAAATTGTGGCTATGCAAAAAAACTCACAGCTGCGAGAAAGCGTTAACAATAGTGACCTTATAAATGCAGACGGTCAAGCCGTAGTTTGGGCCTCTAAGGTGTTAGGAAGGCCACTCAAGGAACGTGTTCCTGGAATAGATTTAATGCACAATCTAGTAGCATTAGCACATCAAAAAAACTATAAAATATTTTTACTAGGAGCCAAAGAAGAGGTCGTAAATAACGTAGCAAAAATCTATGCTGAAAAATATGGTAATGCACTCATTGCAGGGTATAGAAATGGATATTTTAGCAGAGAAGACGAGCCAGAAATTGCCACCCAAATTGCCGCCAGTGGCGCTCAAATGCTTTTTGTAGCGATCACATCTCCTATCAAAGAAAACTTTTTATACAACCATCGCCATATTTTAAAAGACGTAAATTTTGTCATGGGCGTAGGAGGTAGTTTTGATGTTGTAGCTGGAGTAACTAAACGAGCTCCAAAATGGATGCAAAATGCAGGACTAGAATGGTTTTACCGTTTTGCACAAGAACCAAAACGTATGTGGAAGCGCTACCTCGTAGGAAACAGCTCCTTTATCTATTTGGTGCTTAAAGAAAAATTTAAAAAGGCATAAGGCTATCTGCACATTGTTGCCTACCTTGATGGCTTTAATAGCTTCAGAAATATTATGAGAATTCTACTTGCTTCCATATACCCTTTTACATTCATGCTATTATTCCTCATCATTCCATTTGATGACTATATACGTGCATTGCCAAACATCTTGCTCATTATTCTCACGATTACCTTTCCTGCCATTATAAAAAGAGCCCATTTTCAAAAAATAAAAAAGGTTCCTTTCTTCTTGTTTTTATTGTTCTTTGGATACGTCACATTAAATAGTCTGCTCTCGGGTAGATTTGAAACAGATATTACCGTTATAAAAAAAATAGCCATTGCTGTAGGACTTGTCATACTATACCTCCCCATTCAATACGATAGAAAGGTTCAAAAAGCTGTTATTTTTTCTTCCATTGCAGCCATTATATTCTCCGTCATTAGTATTGTATATAGCGCCAATACCAATCCAAGTTTTGAGTTTGGAGATAGCCGTATGATGATTGAAGCTTTACTAGTAGATAGACTTTACCTTGGTCTTATTAGTGTGCTTAGTATTTTATTTTGTTATCGCTCTATGCGTAAAACTTACCATCCACACAATGCATATTATCTTGCTGCCATTATCATCAATATCTTATTTATAGTATTGGTAATCTCAAAAATTGCAGGTCTTGTATTATTTGGATTATTATTGCTTCGTCAAGGATATGGTGCAAAAAAAAATATTCGTATTCCTATAGCTTTAGCTTTTGTGGGTATCATAATAGTTGGCTTATTTTTTCTAAAATTTCAGCAACAAAAAAAGAGTACAACACCTATTAGTTTTACAACATTTTTAAGTAAAAACCTCAAAGCTTCAAATACCACTGAAACCAGATTGATTACTTGGGATTGTAGTTTCGAAATTTTAAAAAACAAAGACATTCCTATAAACGGTATTGGATTTAAAGCCACCAAAGATCAATTGGCATTGTGTTATGACACTAAAATAACCAATCCAGATAAGAAAGAACTATTCATCTCACAGCGATATAATAGTCACAATCAATTTTTGGATATTGTATTGAGTTCAGGAAT
>JBNMOX010000080.1:0-6271 GCA_051275835.1 Patiriisocius sp. | reverse complement strand
TCCATAGCTGTAATTTAATTGTATAAACCGAACCCAATGGCAATCAAACCAACAATAGCACAATAGATAGCAAAGTAAGACAGTTTACTTTTCTTTACTAGTTGTATCATCCATGTGCAGGCTATGATTCCGCTTAAAAATGCCGCTACAAAACCAAGACCTAAGGTTGTAAAATTGGTAGCTTCTGAAGTAAGTTCACCTCCTAATAGGTCTTTAGCAATTTTACCAAAGATTAATGGAATAACCATTAAGAAAGAGAAACGCGCGGCTTTACTTTTATCATTCCCTAATAATACGGAGGTCGAGATTGTAGCACCACTTCTTGAGATGCCTGGTAGCATAGCTATTGCTTGAGACACACCAATAATGAATGCATTTTTAAAAGTAACTGGTTTCCCTGTGTTTTTAGATCTATCTGCTAACCAAAGCAACAGTGCTGTAACCAATAACATAGCACCAACAAAGGCAATGTTACCTCCAAAAAAGGCTTCTAGTTCTTCCTCAAAAAGCAATCCTATGATCACCGCTGGAAGCATAGAAATTACAATTTTTGACACAAATTTTGTTTCTTCATTCCAAGAAAATTTCAGCAATGAAGTAATAATTTCAACAATATCCTTTCTAAAAACCACAATAGTACTTAGTGCAGTGGCAAAGTGAAGAATTACAGTAAAGAGTAGGCTTTCTTCTGGAATAGAATTGTCTCCCAAAATAGCTTTTCCAAGTTCTAGATGCCCACTAGAAGACACCGGTAAAAACTCTGTAAATCCTTGAATAACTCCAAGAATAATAGCGTCTAATGCTTCCATTTATTTCTTTTTTCGGGTATCTAATAAAATGGCATACACCTCTATACCAAAACCAATTAGGATCAAGGCAGGAGCCAAACGTATACGTCTCCAACTATAGATTTCTGGATTAAAGATAGTGGGGTCATCGCTACCACCGCCAGACATTAAAATAAAGCCTAAGGCAATAACCGCTGCGCCAATGCCCATAAAAATATAGTTTTTACGTTCAAATATGAAATGTGCTTTGGTAGTTTCTTTTCGTTTCTTCTCTCCCATAATAGTACCCAAAAAAGGGGTGTTTTTTTTAAACGTTTACTAAATTATTGATAAAGGTAGTTAATTAAAATTCTGTAAAACTATTTCATCACCCAAAGCCAATTGCAAAAAATATTTGCTTTCTCCAAACCAGAATTCGTGCCGATATAATTTTATTTTTTTGTATTCTCTATGACACAATTTGAAAAAAGCATCTCAGTTCTGCCGAAACTTTTAATAATATAAGTCATCCGTTCTTAGGTTTAAAAAACGCTGTGTAGCAAAATAAGTACTCAACCACGAAATGAATATACCCATCAAAAACACAAACAAGAACAAGCCACCTATCATCATTTTATCACTTAATAGCTGAAGATCTGGAAAACTTTTATCACTATAATAAAGCACTACCGTCATTCCAACCATAGCTACAAGAGCACCCACAATACCCAAACGCATGCTCCTCCATATAAAAGGACGTCTAATAAAACTCTTGGTTGCACCCACCATTTGCATGGTTTTTATAGTAAAGCGTTTTGAGTAGACCGATAAGCGAATAGAACTATTAATTAAAAGGATCGCTATAATTAGAAACAACGCTGCAATGACTAAAATCCAGAAACTAATTTTGGTGACATTCTCTGTAAGTTTATCTATCAAAGGCTTATCATAGACAATATCATCTACAAAGTCTTTCCCTTTAAGTTCTCCAACAATCTCTTCAATTTTTTCTGGAGTTACAAAATCGGCACGCAAACGAACATCAATACTATTTTGCAAGGGGTTGTCACCCAAATACTCCATAAAATCTTCGCCAATAGTAGCACTGTGTTCTTCTGCTGCTTGTTCTTTGGTAACGTATATGGCTTCTTTAGTATAATCTGCTAGGGCTAGACTTTGTTTGAGTTGAGTAATTTCTACCTCTTTGGCAGTGTCTTTTAAGAAAACAACGAGCGGTATTTGTTCTTTGAAATAATCACCTGCTTTTTTACTGTTTAAAACCAACATCCCTAAAAGGCCTAGTAGAAACAAGACCAAAGAAATACTCACCACCACCGAAAAATAAGAGGAAATCAATCTGCGTTTCTGAAATGTTTCGAAAGAAGATGCCATAGGGTTGTTTAACTAAAATTACGTGGATTTGTTGTGCAGTAAAAATACGAAAATCATTGAAACAGTAGCTACATGTTAAATGTGTTTATTGAAGAGATAAAAATTGGGTACAAAAAGAGCGAAGACCAGAAAAAATATAAAAAATAACTGCACCCAGTATCTAACATAACACCCAAAAATCCTAGCATGTTCTGCTCACTATTTCTAGTATCTTTGTATTGTGCCACAAAAACTTTTAGATACCATAGTACTACCCAAAGATCTTAGAACACTTTCTAAAGATCAATTGCCTCAATTAGCGCAAGAACTTAGAGATTTCATTATCCATATTATAGCAGTAAAAGAAGGGCATTTGGGTGCTAGTCTAGGTGTAGTAGAGCTCACCATTGCTTTACACTATGTTTTTAACACCCCCAAAGATATCTTGGTTTGGGATGTAGGGCATCAAGCCTATGGACATAAAATACTCACAGGCAGAAAAAATGTTTTTGAAACGAATAGAAGACTAGGGGGCATTAGTGGATTTCCAAAAAGAGAAGAAAGTGTGTATGATGCTTTTGGAACAGGACACAGTAGTACCGCTATTTCGGCAACCTTGGGAATGGCCATTGCTGCATCTTTAGCAGGAAATACACAAAGACAACACATTGCCGTTGTGGGAGACGCTTCTATTGCAAGCGGAATGGCCTTTGAAGCTTTAAACCATGCGGGTGTTACCAAAACCAATCTGCTCGTTATCCTAAATGACAATGCTATTGGAATTGACCCAAGTGTTGGGGCTTTAAAACAGTATTTCACCAAAGTAACACTAGATGGTGCACCAGATACCGACAATATTTTTGAAGCTTTAAACTTTAACTATACAGGTCCGGTAGATGGTCATAATATTTCGGCATTATTGGAAGTTTTTAACCGTCTTTCAAAAAAACATGGTCCTAAAATTCTGCACGTCATTACCAAAAAAGGAAAAGGCTTACGCCAAGCAGAAGAAGATCAAGTAACCTATCACGCCCCAGGAAAATTTGATGCCATAACAGGAAACAGACTCAAAAAAGATACCGTTGGACTTCCTCCAAAATTTCAAGATGTGTTTGGACATACCTTGGTTGCACTTGCCAAAGAAAATAAAAAAATCATAGGAATTACTCCTGCCATGCCAACAGGTAGTTCTTTAAAATACATGATGGAAACATTTCCAGACCGTGCCTTTGATGTTGGAATTGCTGAGCAGCATGCTGTAACACTTGCTGCTGGATTAGCCACACAAGGATTACACGTATTTTGTAATATCTACTCCACTTTCTTACAACGTGCCTATGACCAAGTAATACACGATGTCTGCTTGCAAAAACTACCTGTTATTTTTTGCCTAGATCGCTCAGGTATCGTTGGAGAAGACGGCGCTACACACCACGGTATTTTTGATGTCGCTTTTTTACGATGCATTCCTAATATAATTATTGCTGCACCCAGCAATGCTATAGAACTACGTAACCTAATGTATACTGCTCAACTAGGATTAGAACTTCCTATTGCAATTCGGTACCCTAGAGGGCGGGGCACCATATTAGATTGGCAACAAGCCTTTAAAAAAGTAACTATTGGTAAAGGAACTGCCATAAAAAAAGGGTCACAAATAGCCATACTTACTATTGGAAATATGACACTGCAGGCCCAAAAAGCTATAGATAGCCTACCTTCTGAAATTTTAAAAGAAAAAATAGGGCTATACGATATGCGTTTTGTAAAACCTTTAGACACAAAGCTACTTACAGAAATTTTCGAACGGTACACAACGATCATTACCATGGAAGATGGCGTTATTGCAGGAGGTTTCGGAAGCGCTGTTTTAGAATACAAAGCAACAACCAAGTTCAACAATAAAGTTATTGTGTTAGGCATTCCAGATGAATTTCCGGAGCATGGCACTGTAGGCCAACTACAACAAATACAGGGTCTTTCGAAAGAAAAAATAAAAGACGTACTACTACAACACCTTAGCTAAACCTTATAAGTTCCCATTTATTTTTTGGAAAATCTGCAAAGCATTCCCATCTGTTAATCTAGAAACATAATTGCAACAGGCCATTACATATCGATACACAGACTGTGGTTCTTTAATAGAATCATCAAATTGAGATATAATGAGTGAATCATAATGACGTATAGTGCCTCCCTGATGGTATTGTTCTACCGAAGTGGTAAAAGTGTCTAACAAAGAAGATAGAATTTTATATCCTGCTATTTCTTTTTCAATAACTTCTGTACTTTGATATACCTTGGCTACCGAAATTTTTATAATATCGTTAATCTGAGCTTGATATTTACTTTTATCCAACAATGCCTCTGTAAAGGTTCCGTTTAAAATAGCTTCTTCATTGGCTACAAAAATTTGAGCCGCTTCTTGAATAAGAACGCCAATTGCCATAGATCGTAAATATGCCAATCTAACTTTAACGTTACTTAGTTTACGATACTTTTCTGTATCTATGGTATCTTTCACTAAAGCAATAAGATATTCTAGTGCAAACTCCTCTTCTATAAGCCCTAGATTAATGCCATCTTCAAAATCAATAATGGTGTAACAAATATCGTCTGCAGCTTCAACCAAAAAAGCAAGCGGATGGCGGTTATAACTCACATCTCCTTTAGAACCCCGCTTGGTCAGTCCCAATTCTTGAACAACCTCCTCAAAGAAGGGGATTTCAGATTGAAACACACCAAATTTTTTATCAGCAATATGTGATGTTGGTTTTTTGGGTAATGACTCTTTGGGATATTTCATAAAAGCCCCCAAGGTTGCATAGGTAAGACGCAAGCCTCCATCTACTCCATTTTTAGATTCGGTTACCATTTTGAAACCGTTGGCATTTCCTTCAAAATCTATAAGATCTTGATACTCTTTTTGGTTAAGGGCTGTTTTAAATCGTTTTCCATTTCCGTTGGCAAAATAATCACCTATGGCTTTTTCGCCACTGTGTCCAAAAGGAGGGTTTCCAATATCATGTGCTAAAGAGGCTGCTGCTACAATCGCTCCAAAATCATTAAAGTGATAGCCATGTGTATTTTGTAATTGCGGGTGTTTTTCTAATATTGCTTTACCAGCAGCACGTCCTAAGGATCTTCCTACTACAGAAACCTCCAAACTATGCGTCAATCTAGTATGCACAAAGGAGGTTTGTGACAAGGGGATTACTTGCGTTTTATCTTGCAGGCTTCTAAAAGCTTGTGAAAAAATAATACGATCATAATCTACCTCAAAACCCAAACGTGTTGGGTCTTCTTCAATACGCAATCGTTTGTTTGTTACTCCTTGTTTCTTAAGGGATAATAGCTGTTCCCATTGCATCATAGCTTCAAGATTTTAGTGATTGCAATATACTCATTTTACAAAATCATCGTACATAACATACCTGTAGACTTCTTAACATTTACATAACGCATCCATCATAAAAGCATAATACTTCGGTAACACCAACTTTACAATAGCTATGCATCTTTGTTCCAAAATTAAAAACAACTAATGAAACAATTTATTACCCTATTAGCATTGATTCTAACTTCTGCAACATTTGCTCAAACTGGTTCTGTAAAAGGAACGTTGACAGACAAGCAAATGAATAATGAGCCATTACCTTTTGCGAACGTACTCATTAAAGACTCAACTAAAGGAACTACATCTAATTTTGACGGCCTGTATACTATAGAGAATCTAGAACCTGGAACCTATATGATAGAAGTTAGCTTTGTAGGCTATGAAACCGTTGAGAAACCTATCATAATAACTGGTGGTGACGTGACAACCTTAGATGTTTCGCTAGATGCTAGTGCTGCCGCTTTGGATGAAGTTATTATAAAAACAAGTGTGCGAAGAGACACAGAAACTGCTTTATTATTAGAGCAAAAAAAAGCCACTATGATTAAAGAAAGTATTGGGGCTCTGCAATTGGTGAAATTGGGAGTGAGCGATGCGGCTGGAGCTACAGCAAAAATATCTGGAGTCTCAAAATCTGAAGGAAGCGGTGACGTTTTTGTTCGTGGTCTTGGTGATCGATATTTATACACGACCTTGAATGGATTACCTATTCCATCAGATGATATTGAGAAAAAAA
>JBNMOX010000079.1:0-6299 GCA_051275835.1 Patiriisocius sp. | reverse complement strand
CATATTGTTCCATTTTATGGAGCATCTGATCTACAACCCCTTGGCGAATCCCCATTTTTAATCCAAAATTACGTATCACTTCAATTTCGCTTTCATCAGCTTCATTATCGATGTGCATCATTAATATCATTTTATAAAAATGAGTAATACGTTCAAACTCAGTACGAGGTGTTTTTGAAGGTAAGGGGTTTTCAAACAAAATTTTCACAGTATCGGAATCAATCTCCATACGGGCCGCAATGCTCATAATAAAGTCATACTCTTCAATAGTTACTTTATTATCTGCTTTTGCAATGACTATTAAATCGCTAAGTAAAGCTTGCTTGTTTTTATCCATCTTTAAATATAAAAAAAAGCCTTGAATCTAGATTCAAGGCTTTGCATAAATATTTTTATGTTTATTAACTTAATACAGCTTGCACCTTATCTGCTGCTTCTTGAAACTCAATAGCGCTTTGAACATCTAAGCCACTATTGTCAATCAATTCTTTAGCGATATCTGCATTAGTCCCTTGTAAACGCACAATAATTGGCACATTGATAGTTCCCATGTTTTTATAGGCATCTACAATACCTTGAGCAACACGATCACAACGTACAATACCACCAAAAATATTAACCAAAATTGCTTTTACAGCTGGATCTTTTAAAATAAGGTTAAAAGCAGCTTCAACACGCTCTGCGTCTGCAGTACCTCCAACATCCAAGAAATTTGCCGGCTCACCACCTGCTTGCTTAATCAAGTCCATCGTAGCCATTGCTAAGCCAGCTCCATTTACCATACAACCAACATTACCATCAAGGTCAACATAGTTTAACCCTACAGCTCTTGCTTCTACTTCTACTGGGTTTTCTTCACGTAAATCACGCATTGCCTCGTAGTCTTTATGACGGAACAAAGCGTTGTCATCTATACTCACTTTTGCATCAACAGCAATAATTTTATCATCGCTAGTCTTCAAAACTGGGTTAATTTCGAACATGGATGAATCACTAGATTCGTATGCTTTTACCAGCGAAGTAACAAACTTTGTCATTTGCTTAAAAGCCATACCGCTCAATCCAAGATTGAAAGCTACTTTTCTAGCCTGAAAAGGAAGTAATCCTGTAGCAGGATCAATTTCTTCATGAAAAATTAAATGTGGCGTTTCTTCAGCTACTGTTTCAATATCCATTCCACCTTCTGTAGAATACATAATCATATTTTTTCCAGTCACACGATTTAATAATACACTTATATAATATTCTTCTGGCTCACTATCACCTGGGTAATACACATCTTCAGCAACTAATACTTGGTGTACTTTTTTACCCTCAGCACTCGTTTGTGGTGTAATAAGGTTCATACCAATAATATCATTGGCAATGCTTTTAACTTCATCAAGGTTTTTGGCCAATTTTACTCCACCACCTTTACCACGTCCACCTGCGTGTACTTGGGCCTTAATAACATGCCAGCCTGTACCAGTATCTTCGGTTAGTTTTTTGGCTGCAGCTACTGCTTCTTCTGGTGTATGAGCTACTATACCACGTTGAATGGTAACACCAAAACTACTTAATACTTCTTTTCCTTGATATTCGTGTAAATTCATATTTATGCCCGTGAAGACGGGTAACTATTTAATTACTAAAAAATGTGGTAATAATACATCACCTAAAAAGTGCTACAAAAATAATAAATGTTATGAGATTGCACTAATTTTTTAATGGAGCTTATCTCCTGAAATAGTATTGGGTTTAATGTATACTATATATATAAAAATACAGCCCGAAGATTACAGAAACATAAACAATCTTACTTTGAAGGCATTGGCTTCTTTGCCTTCTCTGGCATAGGTCCTCTTAAGTGAATAATAAGACCATTTAAGAAATTACGAAGTATTTGATCTCCACATTCCACATATTTTGGATGATTTTCATTTCTAAACAAAGCGCCTAATTCACTTTTAGTTACATTGAAGTCAACCAACTCCAATATTTTTACAATATCGTCATCCCGAAGCTTGTGAGCAACGCGTAATTTTTTAATAATATCATTATTATTTAATGGCATCT
This sequence comes from Patiriisocius sp., assembly GCA_051275835.1. Classification (GTDB taxonomy): domain Bacteria; phylum Bacteroidota; class Bacteroidia; order Flavobacteriales; family Flavobacteriaceae; genus Patiriisocius. Next base: position 4,244 of record JBNMOX010000079.1, on the reverse strand, counting down.
GTTCTCTTTTTTACAAAGATACTAGTATCCTTTGAGTAGTAATTAATCTGGAAGGTCTTTTAAAAAAAATCGTTTGATAAAACTGTAGAAGAAACTTTTTTTAAATCTCTTTTTTCCTAGGTACCGATCTGCTTCATTTTTATTCTCTATTTAGAGAATCAAGAGTATAATTGCTCCAATAAACATTGCAAAAAGAATTAAAATTTTCAAACTAACAGGCTGTTTTTATGCAAGATACAGTAAAATCTATAACTTAGTAAAGAAGGAGCGTATTGACTTACACAATCACCGGTTTTCCATTAAGAGCATTAAACTCTTCTATAATCTCTTTAACAATTATTGCAGCTGGCTTGATATCATGAATTAACCCTGCTATTTGCCCTATTTCAAGTTCACCATCTTCTAGGTCACCTTCAAACATACCTCGCTTTGCCCGGGCTCTTCCCAATAATTCAATAAGTTCTTTTTTACTAGGGTTGGTCTTATAGAGGTTCATTAGCTCATCAAAAAACTTATTCTTAAGTAAACGAACTGGAGCTAGTTCTTTTAAAGTTAATACAGTATCTCCTTCTTTGGCTTTGATTACTTCTTGCTTAAAAGCCTGATGCGCACTACTCTCTTCACTGGCTACAAACCTGCTTCCTATTTGAACAGCATCTGCGCCCAAAATCATAGCAGCCAGCATACCACGACCGTTGGCAATACCTCCAGCAGCAATTAAAGGAATATCAATTTGCTCTTTCACCATTGGTATTAGCGTTAATGTTGTGGTCTCATCACGTCCATTATGGCCACCAGCCTCAAAGCCCTCGGCAACTACAGCATCTACTCCTGCATCTTGTGCTTTTAATGCAAACTTCACACTACTCACTACGTGTACTACTACAATTCCATGTTGCTTTAAACGTGCCGTATAAATTTTAGGATTCCCTGCTGATGTAAAAACAATGGGGATTTTTTCTTTAATGATGATTTCTATGATCTCCTCTATGTTAGGATACAACATAGGAACATTGATAGCAAAAGGGTTTTTGGTGGCTGCTTTGCATTTGGCAATATGTTCTTGAAGCACATCTGGATACATAGACCCTGCGCCTATAATTCCAAGTCCACCAGCATTACTCACTGCACTTGCCAATTTCCAACCGCTGTTCCAAATCATTCCCGCTTGAATGAGTGGATATTGTATATCAAAAAGTTTTGTAATTCTATTTTCCACTATTTTTTTATCAATTTAAAAGAATTTTGAGTTGACCCAGAAGCTACCATTGCAACATACATTCCGGCACTCAAAATTGAGATATCTACTGTGTTTTGTTCTTGTGAAATTTCGGAAGAAAAAACCAAAGCCCCTGTAATTGTATAGACACGAACTAATGCACTATCTATAGTAGACGGTATAGCAAAAGAAACAAAATCTTGCGCAGGATTTGGATACATTGCGAATTGAAGCGTCAAAAATTGATCTTCAATAGTAAGTAACTGTAGTGCGTTAAATGCAGTTTCAAAATTAGGAATCCCATAGCCCATCTGGTCTGTTGGATTTTCAAATAAATGAGCAGACTCTCGTACAATTTGCATTAATTGCGCATTGGTGGTTTGTGGTCTTGATTGCCATAAACTAGCAATAGCGCCCGCCATAATTGGAGAGCTAAATGAAGTCCCACTATTAAAATCTACCGCTCCATTTTGATCTACTACAGCTGCAGCAACACCCTGTGCCATTACATCTGGCTTTCTAAGACCACCAGCGTTTGGACCAAAAGAACTAAAGGGTGCATATACCTCATCCGCATCAACAGCACCTACACTAAAACATCCTGCAGCATCTGCAGGTGTCGCTATAAAACCAAAAGATTGACCATCATTCCCTGCAGAGGTTACCAATAACATCCCTTTATCAAAGGCATGATTAGCACCGCGCGCAGCAATGGTAGTAAAACCGTCTAGGTCGTCATAGGTATGTGTATAGGCAGGATTATCATAATCTTGATATCCCAATGATGTATTTACTAAGCGAACACCCAAACTATCTACTCGCTCTAAGGCTTCTACCCACCAAGCCTCTTCTACAGGATTTTCTTGTCCTACATCTTCTGTTACATATAAGTAATAGGATGCACCTGGAGCTGTGCCCACAAATTCATTATCTAAAAAGCCTCCCATATCGCTAAAAGTTTTTGCACCATGAGAACTAGGAGCATCACCAGTTGCTTCTCTTGTTATAAAATTATAGACGCCTAAAAGTCTTCCTTCGTCTCGAAGTGTTTCATAAGCTGGGTTTGTAAGTACTCCAGGAAAACCACTGTCTAGCACAGCTATATCAATATCGCTACCTGTAAAATCTTGCTGGTGTAAAAAATCTGCAGAAATCATTTCTACTTGATTTGTAGCAGCTCCATAATCATAAACCACACGACTTATTTGATTTTCTATCTCAAATTTATCAGTAGGTAAACCTCCAACAATAGGCCCTAAATTTAGACTCTTGTCTGCAAATTCGATTTGGCTAACAAAACTGAGATCCTCTAGATCTTCAATAGTCTCAAATAGCCCTCTCACATAAACACAGTTCATCCATTTCGATTTGGCAAAAACGGTAATCCCAGGGATATTTTTTATAGCTGTAATGTAATCTTCATTTACAGGAACGTCTCGCTCATCAATGGGAGTATTGTGTAATTGCTTCCTGTCTATTGCTTTTTGGGTTAAAATAGTAATAGGATTTGCCAAAGCATCTGCTACGTTTTCTTTGTTTTCAAAAAAGATCAAGGCATCCTCTTCTACTTGGGCAACAAGAGGCTGTAGAAATAATACAGCCAGAAGTAGTATTAATTTTTTCATAAATAATTTTTCTTTTATAGTGCGCGATTCATAGCAAAAATGCGCTCTATAAAGATAAACATATTTGCCTTATGAAATAACACCGCTACCTAAACATTCATCCGCATGGTACCACGCTACAAATTGCCCTTCAGCAATAGCAGACTGCGGATTCTCAAAAATGACATATAAACCAGGTTCTGTTTGATATAGGGTCGCTTTTTCTAGTGTTTGTCTATAGCGTATTCGCGCCATAACTTCTAGAGTTTCTCCTTCTGAAATGGCAAGGTCTTTTCGTATCCAGTGTATTTCATCTTGTTTTACAAACAATCCACTACGGTATAGCCCTGGATGATTTTTTCCTTGCCCCGTATAAATAACATTTTCATGTACATCGGTAGCAATAACAAACAAAGGTTCTTTAGTCCCGCCAACAGCAAGACCCTTTCTTTGTCCGTTGGTGAAATAATGCGCACCTTCGTGTTCTCCTACTTTTTTTCCATCGGAAATAGTATAGTTTATTTTTTCTGAAATATACTGCAACTTTGCTATTTCCGAATTAAAAGAGAGGGTCTCATTCCTATACTTATCAAAGGTAGATGGCACCTCAATAATGGCTCCTTTTTTTGGAGCTAATTGTTGTTGTAAAAATTCTGGTAAGCGCACTTTACCAATAAAACAAAGTCCCTGAGAATCTCTTTTTTCAGCAGTAATTAGGTTTTGTTCCGCAGCTATCTTACGTACATCAGGTTTTAATATTTCGCCTATAGGAAATAAGGTTTTTGCCAATTGTTCTTGAGAGAGCTGACATAAAAAATAACTCTGGTCTTTATTAGGATCCTCACCAGACAATAAACGATACACTTCTTTGCCGTCAATTGTTTGGGTACCTTTCCTACAATAATGTCCCGTTGCTACATAATCAGCTCCTAAATCGAGTGCGATTTTCATGAACACATCAAACTTTATTTCACGATTACAAAGTACATCTGGATTGGGCGTTCTACCCATTTTATATTCTCTAAACATATAATCTACAATACGTTCTTGGTATTGCTCACTAAGATCTACGGTTTGAAAAGGAATATTTAATTTTTGGGCTACCAACATAGCATCATTGCTATCTTCAAGCCAAGGACATTCTTCACTAATAGTCACAGAATCATCGTGCCAGTTTTTCATAAACAGACCAATAACCTCATAGCCCTGCGCTTTTAAAAGATACGCAGCGACACTAGAGTCTACACCTCCACTAAGTCCAACAACAACACGTTTCATTTCTTAAAATTAAGGATACAAAGATACGAAGAATACTCAGTATCTTTTGCTAGTTTTTATCTTCTGGTCTTGGAAATATTTCGTCAAAGAGAAATCTTCCTTCTTTGTAGTATTTCCAAATACCATGGTTTAGACCATTCTTA
>JBNMOX010000078.1:0-6312 GCA_051275835.1 Patiriisocius sp. | reverse complement strand
TGTCAAAACAAATTCATCTTCCATTGGAATAGAAACCCCAACAACACCTGATGGATTTGACGGATCTGGCACAGAACCTAGTATTCCTGAAGCCCTTAATGTAATTAAATCATCATCATTTACTTGACGTAACTGACCTAATAAATTAGCTAATTCTTCTGGTAAATTACCAGGAGGCCCTTGAAGAACTTGACTCACATCTGTTAAATCATCATCCATGATAATTGGATAATTCATTCCAGCTACAAAGTTTATCATACGCCTATCAGCCTCTTCTTGCGTAATCACACCAAATTGAACTAACAATGGTAGTATTTGATCATTATATTGTGCAAATTGAGCATTCACAGCTGCAGCAGTTGCTGCATCTAATGGAATAGCCTGTAATGGTACTGTCGTGAAAAAAGGAATCGATGTTACATCTGCAATATTTACTAAAACACCTTTTGCACCACCAGCAGTAAGTGCATCTACTTGAGCACTGTATGAAGCAGCAAATACGTTAGGATCTGTAATATCACTAGTACCATATGTAGATGGATCTAGGTTCCCTAGTTGATCTACCCCAGAACCACCAGAAGTAGCATATCGAAGAATATCATTATTCCCAATCCAAAGACTGAAGAATGTAGCATTTAAAGAAGCTGCATCTGAAACGACTGTTGAAGATCCACTTGTCGCAAATCTTGCATAGTAAGGGTTTGCTGTACCTCCAGAGATACCAGCAACATCACCATAACCAGGCGCTAATAATTCAAAACTTTTTGCCCCAGGAACACCCATGTTATTAAAGGGTCCCATAGCACTCGTAGAAACATCTGTTGTAGGGATCCCTTCTAGTACTGTAGGTGAAGGGTTTCCTTCTCCGTCAAAAGATAAGACCAACCTATTTCCATATGCAGGAAGAGGCTGACCACCCAATAACAATCCACCCAAATTATCTGCCATTAAGGGCTGTGTAAAATCACCTCCGCCAACAAAACCAAATTGTTGTGCCATGATGTTTGGATAGGAGTTTTCTTGCCCTGAAATATATAGAGCACCGTCTGCATACCCTGCAGTTAATGAATTACCAACAGCTACATAGCTAGAAAAATTTGCATCTCCTGCATCGTAAAAACCTTGGTCTGTGACAGCATTGTCAAATTCTGGTTCACAACTTACCAAACCAATGGCAAGTGCACCAATCATAAATTTTATAGTATTTTTCATCTGAATTAGATTTTTAAAGATTATAGTTTGTACGTAACACCTAGGCCCGGTACAAATGCACTTGATTTATAGGCTCCTTCAAAAGGAACTGAATTTCCATTTTCATTGTAGAAATCATATGAAGCATCCACTTCATCAAATTGTAAGTACAAGAATGAAGCATCAATTTCAAAACGGCTTCCAACATTAAAGGTCAAACCGGCTGTATATCCATTACTATCGTTTCGTGGAGTTTCTGGCGCAAAATATCCTGCTTGTACAGGAGACTCGTCAAAATAGTACCCACCTCTTAAAGTGAACATTTCTGTTGCTTTATATTGCACACCAAATCTATAAGTTGAAGAATTCTTGTAATTACGTGGGTTTTGAGAATCTGTAAAATCAGCACCTCCAAAATCGATATCTAAAGATTCGTATTCACTCCAGAACTGTCTGTTATAATCGAATGCAAATAAGAATTTGTTGTATTCATAAGAAATACCAGTTGTCCACTCTGCAGGTAATGGTAATTCTGCATCAAAAGTTGTTGACACGGTTTCACTAACAGGATCTGAAAAAGGAACTGCTCCAGAAGTAGGAACATTTTCAAATGTTGCATCTCCATCTTCTGCTCTTAAGATAATTTTTGAGCGGTAGTTCATGCCAATCGTTAATCCTTCTACTGGCCTTAACATCCAACTTGCTGTCCAACCCCAGTTACTAATTCCTGTTTGATCTAGGGTTACTTCAGATCTGTTCCCGTCAAGATCAGATAAGGTTCTGCTCAAGTTACGATTAAAATTTACTGAACCTGTAGCATAAATTGGACCACCACCAACACTAAATACATCTGCAATTTTTACAGAGACTGTTGGTTGAACAAAAATAGCTTTTAAATCAATATTGTTAATCAAGTGAGATCCAGCCCAGTCGTCTTCATAAGTAACACCACTTCCATATGGTGTGTATACACCCAAACCAAAAGCTAACCAATCTGTAGCTTGGTATGAGACATATGCATAAAAGGGTGTCGAAACACCACTATCTGTAATAGCGTTCTCTCCTGTTGCAGTATTTTGATACGTCACATCAGCAAACACACCATGTGCACCAACAGATACACTTAATTTATTTTCTAGAAACACTAATCCAGCAGGATTAAAAAACACAAGTTCACTGCTATTTATCACAGCAACACCTGTATGCCCCATAGCCAAGGATTTGTTTCCTTGAAGGCTCACCCTATACCCACCAGCATAGGTTACTGCCGTAGCTAAAAATAGTACAGCGAGGAGTAACACTTTTTTCATAATAGTTTTATGTTAAATTAAAGATTAATTTGTAATAGGTTAAAAACCTAAATACTCTAACAGTATTTATAAATTTACTATGCGTACATAGTAAATTTATAGTACAATGTTATAAAAAATTATTAACAATTTGGTGAAATTGGACAGGATTTTCTGCATGGAGCCAATGACCGGCATTTAAAATCGTCTTAATCTCACAATTTGGAAACTGCTTTTGTATGCCAATTTCATCCAAAGAAGTTATATATCCAGAATGTTCCCCTCGAAGAAATAAGGTCTCCTTTTCAAATATAGCGTTTGCATCAAGTGCTTTTCCTACTTGCTCAATTTCGTTAATAACTACAGGTAAATTAACGCGCAATGCTAGTTGCCCTTTTACTACCCAGTATAGATTTTTAAGTAAGAAAAGTCGAGTTCCCGGGTCCTTTATATATGCTGCTAAAGCAATATCTGCTGAGCCTCTAGTCTTAATTACTGAAAAATTTAACAATGACAAGGCTTTTAAAACATCTTGATGGTGTTGCGGATACGCTTTAGGCCCAATATCTGCAACCAATAATTTTGACACGCGTTCTGGATAATTTACTGCAAACTCCATAGCTGTTTTACCTCCCATGGAATGTCCCAATAATACAATCTCATCTAAATTATGATGTTCACAATACATTAATAAATCTGTTGCCATGGCCTCATAAGTAAATACGGGGTCGTGAAAACTTCTTCCATGATTGCGTTGGTCTACTAAATGGATTTGATACCCTTCTTCAGTAAATTTTTTCCCTAAGGTTTTCCAATTGTCACCCATACCCATAAACCCATGAAGGATCACAAACGGGGTTCCTTCTCCTAGTATTTGCGAGTGTAGCAACATCAGTGTGATAATTTTAAAAGATACGCCTCTATAGTGGCTTGCAAGCCCCTATACAAGGCCTCCGAAATAAGTGCATGTCCGATACTCACCTCAGCAAGATGTGGAATGTTTTTGGCAAAAAATTCAATATTTTCTAAAGATAAATCATGCCCTGCATTAACACCAATACCTAATTGATGTGCTCTCATTGCACATGCAGCATAGGGTTTAATAGCGCTAACATTGCCGGAGGAATACTCCTTAGCAAAAGCCTCTGTATATAATTCTATTCTATCTGTTCCCGTAACAGCCGCCCCCTCAATACTAGCTAGTGATGGGTCTACAAAAATAGAGGTGCGAATCCCATTATTTTTAAATTCTGAAATCACCTCTATCAAGAAGTCTTTATGTTTTACAGTATCCCATCCAGCGTTTGATGTAATAGCATTTATACTATCTGGCACCAAAGTAACCTGCGTAGGTTTTATTTTTAAAACCATATCCATAAAGGTTGGAATAGGGTTTCCTTCTATATTGTACTCTGTATATACCACATCTTTTAAATCATAAGCATCTTGATAGCGAATATGGCGCTCATCTGGTCGTGGATGGATGGTTATACCTTGCGCTCCAAATAACTGTACATCTTTCGCTACTTGTACCACATTAGGATAATCACCCCCCCGTGCATTACGCAAAGTGGCAATTTTATTAATATTTACACTTAACTTTGTCATCATTATATATTTGAAACAAAAATACAATGCTTAACCACAGTTTTGAAACTATATTTTAAGTATTTTGCATAAAAACTGCTGCTGTGAAAACACAACAATACATCATTAATGACATTACCCCTTTTGAGCTCACGACCAAAGTAAGTGAGATTCAAAAAGCATTTAATCAACTTCCCTATTCTCACATACCCGTGACTAAAGAAGGTTCATTTATAGGCGCTATTTCAGAAAATGATATCCATTGTTATGAAGCAGATAAAACACTGGAAGCATACCAATATTCCCTTGAAACTTTTCATGTAAAGAAAGAAACAAATTGGCTAGATATTTTAGAAGCATTTGCATTGCACAATAGCACTATTATGCCTGTATTGTCTGACAGTTTAGAATATTTGGGATATTATGAATTAAGTGACATCATGAATATTTTTAACGACACCCCGTTCCTAGGAGAAGCAGGAGGTATTATTGTTGTTGAAAAAGGAATGACAGACTATTCTTTTTCTGAAATATGCCAGATCTTAGAGAGTAATGATGCCAAAGTTTTGGGATTATTTATCTCAAAAATGGAAAATGACATGGCTCAAATTACCATAAAAATTGGTCACACAGGCATGAATGCCATTGTTCAAACCTTCAGGAGATACAGTTATAATGTAGTATCCAACCATGAAGAAGATCGATTTATTGAGGATCTGAAAAAAAGATCGCTATATCTTGACAAATATCTAAACATGTAATATGAAGATAGGGATCTACGGTCAGTTTTATCACGAAAATTCTGAAACATATATTCAGTCTATTCTGAATGCACTAAAGCGCAAAGGTGTTGAAATTGTGGTGGAAGAAAACTTCTTAGCCTTGATGACGAAACACCAATCTTTTCACACAGATTTATCAACATTAGCATCTTTCACAAAACTAGATAACAGCTACGACTTGTTTTTCAGTATTGGTGGAGATGGTACCATTCTAAAATCAATTACATTTGTAAGAGATCTAAACATACCCATTGTTGGTGTAAATACTGGAAGGCTTGGATTTTTAGCAACCATTCAAAAAGAAGATGTTACTTCTAGTATTTCTGAAATACTAGAGGGATATTACTATATATCTGAACGCTCCGTATTGGCCATAGAAACCAACCCACCACATCATGAAATAACCCCTTTAAATTTTGCTTTAAATGAAGTTGCTGTAAACAGAAAGAATACCACTTCTATGATTAAAGTAGAAACCACCGTGAATGGAGAATACCTAACATCCTATTGGTCTGACGGATTAATTGTTTCGACTCCAACAGGTTCTACAGGATATTCCTTAAGCTGTGGAGGTCCTGTGATAGACCCTAGTAACGAAAGTATTATCCTTACCCCTATTGCTCCTCACAACCTAAACGTAAGACCCCTAGTCATTCCAGATAACAGCGTGGTGACCCTTAAAGTTTCAGGAAGAGAAAACACACATTTGGTTTCATTAGATTCAAGAATTCTTACCCTCGATAATGAAACGCTAATAACCATTCAAAAAGCACCTTTCACTATTAAATTGGTGCAACTTATGGAAGAAAGTTTTATAAAAACGCTCCGAAAAAAATTATTATGGGGAGAAGACAAACGTAATTAGGCAATAAAATTCTTCAAAATTTGTTTACCACATTAGACTAATGGGCTTATCATGGGGTAGTGCCAAGTTTATTCTTATATTTGCAAACTTTTTAAAATTTATGAGGTATTTAACAGCCATTTTTTTAGTGTTATTCTGCTTACAGGCAGGAACTTCACAGACATATGAGTTAGGTGGTTTTATTGGTGGAGCTAATGTTATTGGAGATGTTGGAAACACCACCTATATTAACCCAAACACACTTGCTGTTGGAGCTGTCTTTAAATGGAATAGAAGCGAACGTCATTCTTTTAGATTTTCAGCAATAGTTGCAAAGGCAGAAGGCGATGATCTTGATAGTGACGAAGAAAGAAGACAAAAAAGAGGGTATTCTTTTCAAAACAACATAAAAGAATTCTCTGCCGGAATGGAATATACCTTTTGGGAGTTTAACCTAAACTCAGGGAATCCAGCAGCCGCTCCTTACTTCTATACAGGCCTTTCTTATTTTTTATATGAAGCATCCTATATAGATGCAACCGGAACATATATAGATTATGAACAAGCAGGATCATTAGCTATACCTATGGTTCTTGGCTACAAAGCTACGATTAGTACA
>JBNMOX010000077.1:0-6338 GCA_051275835.1 Patiriisocius sp. | reverse complement strand
GGTGTATTTTTTGAGAACGGAGGTTTGATATAGAGCCATAAAGTTTACGCCTCAAATATACCTAATCATCATTAAGCAAAAGTGTTTATTGCTAAGGTGAGCTATAAAATTGATTTTTTCTAAGTCAAAATTACTTTAGTCCATTTCTTCTTTTCTCATCCATCATTGAGTTATTATTAAAAAACTAAGTACAAGTCTAAAGGAGTGAGACGGACAGGCTAATGAAAGCTATTGATACGGTGGAAATAGAGTGCTGAAAATGATACCAAAAAAATACTGGATTGCACAATATGTGTATATGTGAAATAAATAACGTTTACATTTGCAGTAATAATACCCGCCAGGCTTCCCATTGGAACAGCTCACTTGGGCGGGTTTTCGATTTTATAAACCTTCGTTTTTATAGTCTGTGAAATATACTAAACCCGCCATTTCTATTGAAAATCAAATACTTCAACTCCGAGAAAGAGGGTTGGGAATAAGTGATGATGAATATGCCACTAAATGCTTGTCTTCTATAAGCTACTACAGACTTAGAGCATATACGTATCCGTTTCAAGACAACACTACACCAGAACATCCTTTTATAGCAAAGATATCATTACCTGAGATTATAGAAATCTATGACTTTGATAGTAAGCTTAGGCAGTTAACATTCAAGAGTCTTGAAAAAATTGAGATAGCACTACGTACACAGATTATATATCAATTTTCGCTTGTACACGGCTCGCATTGGCAACTAATCCCAAGTTTGTTTCAAGACACAGCAAGATTTGCAAGTCACTTGGAAATGCTAAATAAAGAGTTGAAGCGAAGTGACGAAACTTTTATAAAACATTACTATAGTAAATATACCCAACCCACACAGCCACCAAGTTGGATGAGCCTTGAGATAGCAAGTTTTGGATTATTATCTAAACTGTTTCGCAACTTAAAAAAAGGAGATGCTAAAAATGAGGTTATTCAATACTTTGGTCTTAAAAAGTTCTATGAGTTGGAAAATTGGATGCTTTGTTTTACCAACCTCAGAAATATCTGTGCACATCACGGAAGGTTATACAATAGAAGATTTACAGCAAAACCTAAGCTTCCTTATAATACCGTAAACCCTTTATTCTCTAAAATTCAAACGAGGGAAGTTTTTGCAAATAAATTTTATGCTGTTATGTGCTGTCTTATTTACACTTGTTTGCAGATAGATTCGGAAAGCTTCATAGCTGATGATTTTAAAGAACTTCTACAAAATGCTCCTTTAACCATTACAGAAGATATGGGCATCCCAGATGAATGGGAGACACACGATATATGGAATAGATGAGTGCAACCTGATAGATTAGGTTACAATTGGATCAATAATGTACCTTATTTGTACCTTACAATTCTAACTTATTGATTATCAATGCTAGTTACTTTTTGTATTGGGAAATGACCCTATTACAAGTTAATTCTCACGAATTATCTGTCTACAATTATGATTGGAAAATCATTTCCAAATCCAAAGATTGAAGGAAACTGCATTCTTCCTTTGTGCTTTTCTGAAAGTTCTGGAACTTTTTCATCTAGAAAAGTGCTTAGCTCCTTAACCGTAATTTTCTGGTCGATTGTACCTACGTCGGCATTCCCGTCCAAACCTAAAAGCAAACAATAGGTAAAAACTCCATGTCCAAGATCGCTAAGTTCTATGGCATTTTGATTAGAACCACTTGCAGTTAACCAATAAGTTCCTGTACTATAAGCAAGTTGAGCAATGGCTTTTTCTTCTGCCATCCCCCTAGAGGCTAGCATCTCGGTAACACCACCTGATTGACAAGCGTCTAAAATAAATAGCTGTTTTTGTGCTTTTAAACTAGCAGAATAATGCTGCAGCTCCATCGCTGATATCCCTTTTGATACTAGAGCATCAATCTGTCCATACATGTTAGTTAAATCATATGGGGCTATATAAAACATAGGGTTGTCTTCTTGGCTCATTAACCCATGACCAGCATAATAAAACAAAAACACATCTTCAGGTTGAATGAGTTCTCGTAAACTGTCTAGTGTTTGTTCAATATGTTCTTTGTTCACCTGAGAATTTGTCAGATATACTATTTCGGTCGATGTAAATATTGCAGATTCACTCTTGGCCAATTGCTCTTTTATAGCATACGCATCGGGTACTGCATAGGACAAGTTGTATTTATTGTTCTTGTACTCATTAACTCCTAAAATTAAGCAATAAAGTGTTGCTGTAGGTTTAACCCCTTCATAATACACGCTTCTTGAAGGCTTATTTATAGTTTCAATATGTTGACTGTTAAATGCAGAAACCGTTATTACATTTTGGCCACTCAACAACGAAATCTCATATGTTTTTTCAATACTATTTCCTTTAAATGTAGTTTCTTGAATACTATCATTAACGACCAATTTACCATTATTGAACACTCTAATTTGCTCAACCCCACCACCATTATCAGTGATTTTCACTTGCAGACTATACGTTCGATTTTTAGTTTTATTTAATTCTGTTGACTCTATTATAGCTCCACGGTCAGAAAAATAACTCTCCGAAATAAACTGCACTAGCGGCGGAGGAAGCATTTCAGAAGGTTTAATATTCCCTTTTCCCAAATCCTCTTTAGACACAACCCGTTTCAATAATTTAGGTGTAACCTTTTGTTCATATAGGCTCCACAGAGGTAAAATATTCATACTATCAACAAAATATAGCAACTCCAATCCCTCCTTTGACCCTTCAAATTTCCCATCTGGTGTAAAAACAACATAGTCTTCAGCCGAGTTGCTTAAAGACAATAACGAAACAAGGACTTGATTTGTAGAGGCATCCCATATTTTTACTAGACCATCACCTGCACATGAATAAATGAACTGACCTTTGGGTCCATATTGAGCTTCGGCCACCCAATCAGTATGCCCTCTTAGCGTATCACATTTCCCCGTTGCAACTTCCCATTTTAGAATTTGACTATTGTGTCTGGCCGAAATCACATACTGACCATCTGGGCTGAACCCAACATCTGAGACTAAAAAATTATCAGGATAAAACGTGTGTGTAACCGATTGAGATGCAATGTCCCATATTTTAACTGTGTAATCGATTGCAGCAGAAACAATTTGTGTATTATCAGGACTAAATGCTGCCGAAGAAACATCATAAGTATGACCGTTGAAAGTATGCAGGTTTACACCCGTATATGCATCCCACACCTTAACCTTATTATCAGCACTTGCAGAAACAATCAAACGTCCATCTGAACTAAATCTCACCGAGTTGACATCATTTATATGACCACGTAACAACTTAACTTGCTTGGTGCTCTTAATATCCCAAATGCGTATTGTATTATCTACTCCGCAAGAGACCAACAAATTGCCGTCTGGGCTCACATCTAAGCTGGTTACCCAGCCGTTGTGCCCAGCAAACTGATGAATAACTTTTTGGGTAGATATATCCCATAGATTTATAAATCCTTCTGTTCCTGCAGAAAACAAAGACTTTTCGTCTTGGGTGAACTTCAGGCTATTGATCATCCAATTGTGACCAGTTAATATTTTTACTTTTTCGGAGGTTTCAGTATTCCACAGCACAATAAATTTACCGTTTACTGAAGCTATATACTTTCCACTACTGCTTACCGCAAGTGCCCTTACATCTTTGCTTTGGGGCATGAAAGTTTTAACCTTGACTCTTTCTTCCAAGGAATAAAGTCCAATTTCAGCATCCCATCCAGCTGCTAATGCATGTTCTCCTGTCTTATCTAGGTCTATGCTATTTATCCAGTTGGCATGGCCCGTTATTCTTTTAACAAGTTCCTTCTTTTTCCAATTCCAGACTAAAATCTGTTTGTCGTGACTGGCGGAGACCACAAAATCTTCTTTAGTAGAAAACTTTGCACTAGTAACATCATTTGTGTGCCCTTTGAGTACTGCTAAGTTTTTGCCTTTGTCGGTACTCCAAACCATCACTGTTTTATCGTCACTTGCAGATACAATATAGTTACCACTTTCACTAAAATGAACTTCATTTATTCTTTTACGATGCCTTCTTAATTTAAAAATCAATTGACCCGTTTCAATGTTCCACATTGCGACTTTCCGATCGATCCCAGCTGCTACAACATACTTGTTATTTGGGCTAAAATCAATTGTAAGCACCGACTTTTTCAAACCCTTCAACTTTTGTAAAAATTCTCCAGTCTCTGCATTATAAATTAGCACTTGACCTTCATATAGAGCACAGGCTAAATACTTGCCATTGTCACTAAAACTTAAGTCAAAGACACCGTAGGGAGCATCTATTGTTTTAATCTCAAGACCAGTATATACATCCCACAAAATAATTTTCTTGTCTTTACCAGCAGATGCTATTAGATTTCCAGAAGGATTAAAAGCAACAGAATAAACATACTCTGTGTGTCCTTTTAAGGTTCTTAGTTCTGTAAACTGCTGAACGTCCCATATTTTAATGCTGTAGTCTTGAGATGCTGTTGCAAAATATTTGCCATTTGGCGAATAGGATATTTTTTCAATGTTTCCACCATGGCCAGATCCTATGGTCAGTATTTTTTGTGCACTGCAATTACAATAAAAGAGCACTAAAGAAATAGTAAGAATAAAACCAATTTTCATTGAATTAATTAGGATGGATTTAAACAAATATAGTAGTTTCCTAAGTCCTGGATAGCATAGATACGGAACTGACTAGTGATATGGTGGCTCTCGATATCCGAAATGCACTCTATCAGCTCGGACTCATCACTGGTGAAGTGACTAATGATGAAGTGCTGGATTCTATCTTTACGCGGTTTTGTATCGGGAAGTAGCACAATAATTTAGCTCTACATTATATATCTTTGTATAATGAAAAGAGCTCTCTGTATATTTTTTATAACCCTATTCATAATAATCAGTGCAAATACATATGCTCAAGTCACGGAGCTAACTTTAAATGATACTAATGATGTATTCATTCTTAATAAAGTTGCCTATTTAAAAGAAGATACGACGCCAGTTACAGGTATTGTTAGAGATTGGTATGAAAATGATAATTTAAAATTTGAAGGTTATCATAGAAAAGGAAGAAAACAAGGTAACTGTAAAATTTGGTATGCCACCGGTCAGTTACGAAGTGAAACTAATTTCAGAAAAGGAGTAAATCATGGAAATTGCCGCATATGGCACGAAAACGGTGAATTAAGAAGTGAAATAGTTTTCAAGAATGGTAAAATTCATGGTATCCGAAAGGTAAAGCATGAAAACGGTCAAATTAGCTATCTTGGTAATTATCTAAACGGGATAGAGGACGGAATCCATAAAACATGGGGTGACAACGGTTTCCTCTCTTCTCAAAAAACATATAAGAATGGTGTACTGGATGATACTCTAAAACTATATTATGAAAATGGACAAATAAAAGTTGAAACTGCAATAAAAGATGGACTAGGAAATGGTATCTATAAGAAATGGTATAGAAATGGGCAATTGAGAAATGAAATAGAATATGTAAACGGAAAGGAAAACGGCATTTATAAAGTCTGGCATGAAAACGGGAATTTGTCTTTTGAAGGTATTTACAAGGGGGGTAATAAGGACGGAACCTGTAAAACTTATCATGAAAATGGTCAACAAAAGACTGAAAAAACATTTAGGAGTAGCAAAGAATCTGCAGAATACAGAGCATGGAACGAAAATGGTCAATTAATTAAACAAGGAATACTTCTAGAAGATAGTGCGGGTGGCATTTATACAACTTGGTATGAAAATGGCAATTTAAAAAAAGAAGTTACGATTAAATATGGACAGACGCACATATATAAAACCTGGTATAGGAATGGTCAATTGGAAAAGGTATACCCAACCTTAGATGGCAATACACACGGCATTTATAAGGGCTGGCATGAAAATGGTCAATTAATGTTTTCTGGTAAATATATAAACGGATATCCAGATGGCATTCATCAAAGATGGGATGAAGATGGCACGCTAATAAATGAAAGAATCTATAAAGACCATAAACTCATATCAGAACAGAAGTACTGAAGCTTACTTGACAAACTTCTCCTACCCCATCACCCTCTTAAAACCCTCCAAAAAAAGGCACACAGACCTAAGTCCATGTACCTGTTACATTCTTATGAAGTAGAGCTAAACCTACCTCCCCTCCATTTTCCCTACTACCGTAGTAATAGCAGCACTAACCTTATCTAGAGCCAAAGACACTGCTTTCTCTATACTATCCGCTTGGCTGGTCACAGCGATAGGCTGTTTCCCCTTCAGTCTGGCTTCTAAAACACACGTCTTATCATTCACACCTTCTTTTTTCCCGTTTTCGTCTT
>JBNMOX010000076.1:0-6368 GCA_051275835.1 Patiriisocius sp. | reverse complement strand
TAACATTTTAGGACAGGTAATGGTCACTAAAACAGATATAACTAATGCAGAAGCTATAGATGTTTCTCAATTAGCAACAGGAACGTATCTTGTTAAAATCTCTAATGGAGATATTACAACTACTAAGAAATTTGTAGTGGTACGATAATCCACGAGGATAGACTATATAAAAAGCCCTAACAAATTGTTAGGGCTTTTTTTGTGTCATTTTGTTTTCTGAAATAGCACATAACAATAGTTATTAGTTTATCTCCCCTTATATTTTAATGGTAGGTGAACCAGACTTTTTGTTTCGAAAAATTCTTCCTTAAAATAGGAAGGTAAGTCATATATTGTTGCCTTAGGAAAAGGCGCTAATTCTTCCTTTAGATCTCCTCCTTTTAAATATAGAATTCCATTTTTTAATTCGTGGTTTGATTTTTTAGCAACCCTATCTTTTGTCCATCGAACAAAAGTTTCCATTTGAGCCACAGCTCTACTTACTATAAAATCATATTGACCTGTAATGGTTTCTGCGCGAGCATTTGTGACTTTTACATTTTGCAACTGCAAACCATCTCGCACCTCTTCCACTACTTTAATTTTTTTTCCAATACTATCCACCAGATGAAACTGTACCTCAGGGAATAATATAGCAAGCGGTATTCCAGGGAATCCACCCCCAGTACCAACATCCAAAATAGAACTACCTGGTAAAAAAGATTGCACCTTAGCTATCCCCAAAGAATGAAGCACATGTCGTATGTATATTTCATCAATATCCTTTCTAGAAACAACATTAATTTTTAGATTCCAATCCTTATAAAGCGTTGAAAGCGAATTAAATTGCTCTGTTTGAAGGGCAGTCAAATTAGGAAAATAGTGAAGTAGTTCTTCCATTGTTATTTTTATGAGGCAAAAATAGGCTTTCTTTTATAACTTTATGATTTTGTTCACGCCTTTTAGGCATTAGATGTTTATTTTTACATTTTTATTTTTTAAATGCAAATTAAACCCATTTCAATGTCGACAAACAATCAATTAAAGTTTTCAAGAGTTGACTCTGGCAAATTTTTCAGAACGCTAAACAAGCGCGTTAACACATACTTTAAAGAAAACGACATACAAAGAACTGGAAACTGGAAATTACACATAAAGACTGTAATTATGTTTTCACTATACCTTACTCCTTATTTCTTATTGCTTACCCTAGACCTACCAACATGGGCGCAATTCCTTATGACAATTATCATGGGTGTAGGCATGGCAGGAATTGGCATGAATGTAATGCATGATGCTAACCACGGTGCGTATTCATCAAAAAAATGGATTAACAAACTACTGGGAAGCAGCATTTATATCCTTGCTGGAAATGTATATAACTGGCAAGTACAACATAATGTACTACACCATACCTATACGAATATACATGGGCATGATGAAGATTTGGAAGCTGGGCGTGTACTACGATTTTCTAAACATGCCAAATGGCACAAATTGCATAAATTTCAGCACTTTTATAGTATCTTCTTATATGGTTTACTTACGTTCAACTGGGCAATAACGACAGATTTTCAGCAAACAAAAAGATATTTGAAACGAAAATTATCATTTGGGAAATTTCCAAAGCCATCTGCGCAATGGAGTCTCTTAATTATCACTAAGACAATCTATTTCTCTATCTGGCTAGTTGTACCTATCTTATTTTTTGGTATTGCATGGTGGAAAATACTAATAGGTTTCTTTATTATGCATTATGTAGCAGGAGTAATTTTAAGTGTAGTTTTTCAATTAGCACATGTTGTAGAAGCAGCAGATATGCTACTACCAGAACCATCTGGAACCATGAAAAATACCTGGGCAATACATCAATTATTTACAACGGTAAATTTCGCTACCAAAAACAAAATAATGAATTGGTTTACTGGAGGTTTAAACCATCAAGTAGAGCACCATATCTTTCCACATATTAGTCATGTACATTATACTAAAATTTCAAAAATAGTACGTGAAACAGCATTAGAATTCAATCTGCCATACAATGAGTACAAGACAACAAGAAAAGCACTCATAGCACATTTTAAACACCTCAAACAAATGGGGCAAAAACCTGTTTTGCCTGCTTAAGACCATGAACAAGAAACTTTCTAACCGAATCAACAACATGGCCACCTCGGCAACATTAGCCATGGCAGCCAAAGCAAGAGAACTAAGACTCGCTGGAGAAAATATTATAGGACTAAGTTTAGGAGAACCAGACTTTACCGTTCCAGAATTTGTAAAAGCTGCAGCAATTAAAGCTGTAGAAGATAATTATCATTCTTATACTCCCGTAGATGGTTATGCAGACCTTAAGGAAGCCATCATTACAAAATTTAAGAGAGACAACCATTTAACATATCGTCCTGCTCAGATAGTTGTTTCTACCGGAGCAAAACAATCTTTGTATAACCTAGCGCAAGTATTATTAAATCCTGGCGATGAAGTATTATTACCAGCACCCTACTGGGTAAGCTATAGTGATATTTCCAAAGTAGCTGGAGGTGTACCCGTTGAGATAAAAACGTCAATCGACAACGATTTCAAAGTGACCCCTCAAGAATTAGAAAACGCTATTAGTCCTAAAACTAAAATGATGATCTATAGCAGCCCTTGTAATCCAAGCGGTTCTGTGTATAGTAAAAAAGAATTACGGGCATTAGCAGATGTTTTAGTCAAGTACCCAGACATTATTATCATTAGTGATGAAATTTACGAGCATATAAACTTCACAAAACAACATGCTTCTATGGCACAGTTTGAAGACATGTATGATCGAACCGTAACAGTGAATGGTGTTTCAAAAGCATTTTCAATGACGGGTTGGAGAATTGGTTTTATAGGTGCTCCAGAATATATAGCACGCGCCTGTACTAAAATGCAAGGCCAAGTAACGAGTGGCGCCAATTGTATTGGTCAAAAAGCTGCTGTTACTGCTTTGGAAAACCCACCAAGCAAGATTCAATACATGATAGATGCCTTTAAAGAAAGACGCGGGCTCATTTTAGGACTATTAGTAGAAATAGATGGTTTTAAAATCAATGAGCCAGAAGGAGCCTTTTATGTGTTTCCAGATATTTCTTTTTACTTCGGAAAAACCCTGCGCGGCACTACAATTAACACTGCTACAGACTTCTCGCTCTACCTGTTAGAAAACGCTAAGGTAGCTACTGTAACTGGTGAAGCTTTTGGAGATCCTAATTGCATTCGTATCTCCTATGCAGCATCAGACGATGACATTAAAAAAGCCATGCAGCAAATAAAAGAAGTCTTAACGTCATAAGACTTTAGCCCTAGAATATAAAAAAAGCACTGATTTCTCAGTGCTTTTTTTATAACAAATACTGTAGTTTTACTTGACTACTACACTCTTATTTGCAGTTCCAGCCTCAGTTGTAATACTTACAATATAACTACCACTTGATAAGTTTGCATGCATAGCAAATGTGTTTTGAGAGAATGAATTTGTGTACACTACACTTCCTAAAACATTGTAAATAGTAACATCTGCACCAGCAGCATTATTACCTAAAGCAATGTTTATTTGAGATCCTGTACTAGGATTTGGAAATATACTAAAATCTGCTACTAAAGCATCATTAACACCTAATGAACATTGCATTGGAACCGCGTTAGAATCCGTTGGGATTGTATTCTCAAAGGTTCCAAGATTAGCAATTGGCCAAATATCATTAATTAATAAAGTATTGTCTGAACCAATTAAACAAAATGTAGGGTAGGCCGGAATACCAAGATTAGTATCAACAGCAGCTGAACCCCCTTCTGCGCTTACTGCAGGAGCATGAGTGAAATCACCACCAAATTCGTTTTCAAATGCAATTACCTCAGCATCACTATCTGAACCATTGTTAATAGAAATCATAAATACATTTCCTTCATTACAACCATATTTGTCATGAAATTCATTAAAAAGTGGTGTTGTTCCTTGACAGGGTCCGCAGGTATCAAAGAAGAAATCTAGATACACATACTTCCCTTGAGAAGTCAAATCATATAAATTCCATACGTTACCATCTGTATCGGTAACCGTAAAATCATCCACAACGTCTCCGACGCTATAATTTTGTACTTGAGCAAAAAGCCCTGTTGTCATTAGTACTACAAGAGCACTTAAAATAATTTTTTTCATTAGGTTGTTTTTAATTAATGTGCACTAAATGTAATACCAAAAGCTTGTTAAACCAAACAAAGTCAATGGTTTTAGACTTATAAAAAATGAATCAAAAGAGATAAGCAACAGCAAAATACGGTCAATAAAGCTATCCCACTCATCCCCTAGGAATTCAAAAAAAATGATTATTTAATAGTAAATTGCAGTCCAATCGTTAACATTTCAGAAATATGGCAAAAATCCTACTATTAGGCTCAGGAGAATTAGGTAAAGAATTTGTAATTGCAGCACAACGCTTAGGTCAATATGTTGTAGCTGTGGATAGTTACAAAAACGCACCTGCCATGCAAGTAGCTCAAGACTTTGAGGTAATTAACATGCTGGATGGGGATGCGCTTGATCGTATTGTCTCAAAACACAAACCAGACTACATTGTTCCAGAAATAGAAGCCATACGCACAGAGCGATTGTATGACTATGAAAAACAAGGATATACTGTTATTCCTTCTGCCAAGGCAGCTAATTATACCATGAACAGAAAAGCTATTAGAGATTTAGCAGCAAAAGAACTAGGTCTCCTTACTGCAACATATACCTATGCCAGTTCTGCCAACATGTTAAAAGCAGCCGTTCAGGAAGTAGGGATTCCCTGTGTAGTAAAACCTCTGATGTCTTCAAGTGGTAAAGGACAAAGTACTATTAAAAGTGAAGCCGATATTGAAAAAGCATGGAGCTATTCTCAAGAAGGTTCGAGAGGTGATGTAGCCGAAGTGATTGTAGAAGCCTTTATAGATTTTGATTATGAAATTACATTATTAACAGTAAGCCAAAAAGATGGCAATACGCTATTTTGTCCACCTATAGGACATAGACAAGAACGAGGCGACTACCAAGAAAGTTGGCAACCGGCTTTGATGCAAGAGCAACACTTAAAAACAGCGCAAGAAATGGCTAAAAAAGTCACCAATGCATTAACGGGCAATGGTATTTGGGGGGTAGAATTTTTCATCTCTAATAAAGACGGAGTTTATTTTTCAGAGCTCTCACCAAGACCTCATGACACAGGAATGGTCACCCTAGCAAATACACAAAACTTTAATGAATTTGAATTGCACTTACGCGCTATTATTGGTTTGCCAATTCCAGAAATAACATTAGAAAGAAATGGAGCCAGTGCAGTACTATTAGCATCATCTCATTCTGAAAATCCGCAATTTGAGAATCTTGACATATTAGCGACTAGCCCAAAAACAGATTTTAGACTTTTTGGAAAAGCCACTTCAAGACCCTATAGAAGAATGGGCGTTGTTGTAGCTTATGACCACGTAGATAGCGAAATTACAGACCTTACTCAAAAAGTAAAAGACCTAGCTTCTAAAGTAAAAGTACTTGCTTAATTTTATTTCTTCTTGAGCGATGCAAGGGTTTTATGAAAGTCCTCTTGGACAGGTCTATTTTTTGGAATTTCTCTTAGAGGAGCTACTTCTCTTAATGTTTCATGGCAATCTGCAGGCAATTGCTGGTATAGTTTTGTGCCTGCCGTTTTCCAAGCGATCATTTCTTCTGAAACTTCTTTAATCGCCTTTGCTGGGCTCCCAACAATTAATTGTCTAGCTTCAAATACACTTTCGGCTTTTACAAAGGCCATGGCGCCTACAATACATGCATCTCCAATGCTTGCATCATCCATAATAACGCTATTCATCCCTATCATACAATTGCGCCCCAAGTTGGCCCCATGAATAATAGCTCCATGGCCCACATGAGCACCCTCCTTTAACACAATAGACTTCCCTGGAAACATATGTACGGTACAGTTTTCCTGCACATTCACACCATCTTCTAATATAATTTCTCCCCAATCACCTCGAATGGCAGCACCAGGACCTATGTAACAATTTTTTCCAATAATAACATTACCTGTTACAGCCGCTAATGGATGCACAAAGCTAGATTCATGTACTACCGGAATATGCCCCTTAAAACTATAAATCATACTATGGATGCTTTGAGATTGTTCTTATTTTATTTAAATCTTTTTAAGGTTTCTTTTGTAAAATCACTCAAGACCAAACGTCCAGAAATAGCGGCGCGTTCTGCCAACAAGGTATCCCAATGTTCTGTACCTGCCCACATCACTTTTTTCATTTCACGCATCGCTTCTGGGTTATAAGTACAAAGGTTCTCTGCAAAAGACTGAACAGCTTCATCTAAGGCT
>JBNMOX010000075.1:0-6389 GCA_051275835.1 Patiriisocius sp. | reverse complement strand
GAATAGAATCTAAATTAATCATTGCCTGAGCAATCATAGCATTAGCATCTGCAATTACTTCATCCTTCAAATCTTCTTCTTCAAGCATTTCTTGAAGGTTTTTTATAGCATAGTCCTCGTTGTCTATACGAATGTTTGTTTTTGCTTTCCAGATTTTGGCATTGTTCACATTATTACTAGTAGCTGATTTATCTAAAATAAAATTAAAAGCATCTAGCGCTGGAATAAAACGATTGTCATAATAACGTGCTTTCCCTAATAACATGTATGCTTCATCTATTTGGGGATTGTACTCTTTGCCGCTAATATACATCGAGTGTTTCTGGATGGCTTTTACCGCTTTTTCTTCAGCTCTATTAAAGTTTGGGTCTTTTCCATCTGTTGTCAATGCAACCTCATCAATAACCTCAATGCGTTCGACAGGTAAAATTTCGTAATAATTATCCCTGTAGGTTTGAGCTAGGCCTTCTTTTCCTTGCTCAAAAGCATTGTTTCCATTATACAGAGTGTTGTACTCTGTGGACACTGCGTTAAGGTTTCTATTTAAAAAGGTGTTCTTTTTTCTTGAACAAGCCGTTATTGCTACGATAGCCAATAAAAAAAGAGAAGTATATTGTATGCGCTTCAAAATCTGTTTCTTTGTGTTTGTTATTTAACTTAAAACCTTTGTTTTTAGTATATAAACTTGTAGTCGGACCGTAAAAATACGTTTCTTTTTGGTATCTCGCAGAAATTTTACTCAAAAATGATTTTGTGAAACTAGAGTCCGCTTGTTTTAAACCCGAATTTTAGCACATTACATCTAGCTAAATATTTAAAAATTAGCAGATATCTTGGATGTTTAATTTGTGAAAATTAACAAATAGGGAGCTTTTTAGGGCGATTTTTCTTTTTTCTTAATGCTTAAAATACTGCTTAGCAAGGTGTTGAGTTTTTAAAATTTCAGCAGTAGGTGTCATTCTTATATACGCTAAAAATCGGACTAAATACCTTAGCCCGATTTCGCTCTCAAGATTGTCATGGGTGATTCATTCTCCTCAAAAAGAATCCTTTATTGTTTGACAAGCTTATATAAATAAATTTTTATGTCTATACTGCTTGTTCTAGGCATTTTACCAACCTATTAAAGATGGATACCGCAAGCCTTAAATATAAGAAATAAAGAAAAAATTTAATTTTAAAGAAGTTTAGAAAGCTTTAAAGTTTTACCACAATGATCTCCACTTATTTTAAAAATCACTTTCCCTTTTTTCCCGCTTTTTGCCCATCGTACTTCTTTCCCTTTGTTACAAGTAATGCTGGTGCTTCCGCCTTTATTAAGGCTCACAAAACCACTTCCTGTATGGATACTTACTTTTTCACCCGTATCATTAACAAGTTTAAAACTTGCCAGCGCTACATTTGTTTCTAAGCTTATTGTGGATATCTCTGAAACCCGTGTTGGCGAATTAAACGCCGAAAAAAGAACTACTAAAATAATGGCTGCTACTGTTTTCATCTTGATTTATTTTATAATTACAAAGACTAAACTAATGAACTCATGCGATATTCAAACCCCTTAATTGCTGAAACCGTGTTTTGAATTGCTGAAACCGCGTTGTGCAATTATATCCCACTTACTATTTGCAAAAATTCTTCTTTTTTTTCTTTAGAAATAGAGACTGTTTTGTCATTGTCCATAATAATATAGCCACCATCACTTTTTACATATTTTTTAATATGCTTTAGATTGATAAGATGTGACCTATGCGGCCTATAAAAAAGAGGAATCTTTTGCAAGATCTCTACAAAATGCTTTAAGGGTTTGCTTATACACAAGTCTATATCTTCTATCGTTGTTATGCTCGTGTACATACCATCTGCCGTAAACATAATAATGTCTTTAAAATTCACAAACTTGATTCCGTCGGTAACTGGCAAGCCTATTTTTTCAAAACTATTGCTTGAAAGGCTCTGTTTTAATTCTATCAATTTTGTATTAATCTCGCTTTTACTTAAAAAATTTATAGCTTTCTCTACGGCTTCCTTAACCTGGTTTGGACGTACTGGTTTTAACAAATAATCTATTGCCGATAATTGAAAGGCCTGGATCGCATACTCGCTATAGGCTGTTGTAAAAATGATTTCAAAACTTACAACATCCTTCTCGATAAAATTTAAAATTTCTAAACCCGAATGTTCTGGCATTTCAATATCTAGAAAAACAATACTTGGTACTTCTTCTTTAATAATAGCAACACCGCTTAACAAATCACCTGCTTCAAATATTTGTGTGATTTTTGGGCAGTTTTCTTCCACTAAAATACGTAGTAGGTTGCGCGCTTTTGGTTCGTCGTCTATAATTATGGCTTTCATTATTGTAAATATACTTTTTACTCTCTAAAAACAGCAAAGTCATTTAGTCCAAAAATTTTAATGTTTAAATCCTTTTTCAGAAATAGTATGATCCGCTACAAAAAAGCATTTCAGAAACTCAAACCTCGCTTTTAGAAGTTTGGCCCGCATTTTAGATATATCATCTCATATATTTGTTTCACATGAAGCTAACCTAAGCTTTAATACTTCTAAAAAACACACTAATGGCATGTATAAAACAGGTGGGGTTTTTATCTTTTGAAATACTAATTTTTGTACATTCAACTTTTATAATTAGCTACAAACCCACGATGCACAAGTTTTTCTGTTATATATTATTTTGTATGGTTTCTTTGAGCCATGGGCAATCTTCAAACTGGGACACCCTTTCGACAGGATATGCTAAAAATAAAAATCAAGACACGCTACGTTTACAAATAATATTAGACGCCACACGATATCACGATGTGCGTAATTTAAAAGACAATACGATGCTCTTTGAAGAAGCAGAACTGCTCGTATTAAAACTCGATATTTCAAAATTTAAAGGAAGATTTTTATTGGCGCAAGCACGCAACAAACTCTTAGAAGGAGTATATATCTCTGCTACAGAAAAGTTACTACTCGCTATTCCTCTTTTAGAACAAAGTAATGACTTTTATTATTTGAGAAATGCAGTCATCTTACAAGCCGAAATTGATCGCGAAAACGATAATTTTTTAAAGGCAATTAGCGACCTTGACAAAGCGATTAGCGGAGCAGATCCTAAAAAAGACACCTTTCAATTGGCCGAGCTATACCTCACCCTGGGTATTGTATATCTGAATCTTAATAAAGACGACACGTATAAGCAAGCCATACCACATTTAAAAATGGCAAAGGATCTTTTTACTAAGGCAGGAAATAAAACAGGAATTGGTCTCACAAACACACGCTTAGCTCGCTTTTATAAAATAGAAAGTATCAAATATAACAAGGAGGTTAACCATGATACTGCAATGCAGTATGCCAAGGAAGCCATTGCTTTATTTAAGGAACAAGGACAAACAGCTAATGAAGCTTACGGCTATTACACCATGGCCACGGCTAAGTCTATCATGGGAGATCACCTAGGGTCTATTCCGTTTTACCAACAAGCCTTACAAAGCTATCAAGAAGTAGGTAATCTCAATTATTCGATGCGTATTAATCAACATCTTTTTGTGGCGTATTCTATCTCAAAACAGCAACAAAAAGCGCTAGATGCAAATAAACAATTTACCAAACTCAAAGATTCTATTTTTAGCATAGAAAAACGCCAGCTCATTACTGATGCACAAACCAAATTTGATACGGCTCGCATTAACGATGAGAAAGAAATGGCCGAAATTAGGGAAAACCGAAATCTATATTATTTCATTGGCGCTGTGGCGATTGGAACATTAATTTTAATAGCATCGCTCTTTTTCTTCGGAAATTTAAAGCAAAGAAAAAAAGCCGAAATGATCAGCCTAGAACTTCAAGAAACCCAAAAAAGACTCGCGCTAGAAAAACAATATAGAGATAGTGAACTCAAGGCTTTGAAAGCCCAAATGAATCCGCATTTTATTTTTAATGCACTCAATAGTATACAAGAGTACATCATCTTAAATCAAAAAAACCTGGCAAGTGAATACCTAGGTAAATTTGCAGATCTGATGCGTAAATACCTTCATTATAGTGATGCTGGCGGAATCTCTATAGAAAATGAAGTAAGCAGTCTAAATATGTATTTGGAGTTGGAGGCACTTCGGTTTGAAGATAAGTTAAGTTATTCTATTCGTGTTTCAGAAACAATACTCCCAGAAGATGCTATCATCCCTACCATGCTGATACAGCCCTATGTAGAAAATGCATTAAAACATGGCTTATTACACCTCCATACCGATAGAAAACTAATCGTTGATTTTAAAAAAGCCAATGATAAGGCTATTCTCTGCACGATAGAAGACAATGGAATAGGTCGCGCAGCTTCTGCTCAAAAAAAGTTGAACAAATCAAACATCCATACCTCTTTTGCCACAAAAGCAACGTCGAGCAGGCTTGAATTATTAAACCACGGTAAAAAACAAAAAATAGGCGTTGTGTATGACGATTTAATAAGTAAAGATGGAGTTGCAACAGGGACACGTGTTAAAATAACAATCCCAATTATAAAATATTTAGCATCACATAAGTAGAATTTAATAGTATTTTTGTGCGCTAAATATTTTCCAATGGAGATTTTTAATTACCTTAACGGTCAAGGTGGCTTTATGATTTTAGGGCTTTTTGTAGTCGTTATTGTATTGTACAGAAAACACAAAAGCTATCGCTATTTTAAAGACATGAAAAAACGCCAAAAAAATAAAAATAAGTAGCCTATCTTTGTGCTATGAGTAAGATACGCATCACCAAACAATTTTCTTTTGAAACAGGTCACGCTCTTTATGGGTATGACGGCAAATGTCGTAATGTTCATGGGCATAGCTACAAACTTTCTGTAAGCGTTATTGGTATTCCAATTGAGGACTCCAACAACGTAAAATTTGGAATGGTGATTGATTTTACCGATCTCAAAAAGATTGTAAAAGAAGAAATTGTAGATGTCTTTGATCATGCAACTGTGTTTAACAAAAACACGCCACATGTAGAACTTGCCAAAGAATTAAGTGATCGTGGGCACAGTGTTTTATTAGTAGACTACCAACCTACTAGCGAAATGATGGTGATTGATTTTTCTAAAAAAATAAAACAACGCCTACCTCAAAACATACAACTACACTCTTTAAGGTTACAAGAAACAGCTACCAGTTACGCAGAGTGGTTTGCTAGTGATAATATTTCATAAAAAAAGAGTAAGACAGTGTGTCTTACTCTTTTTTAAATTATATAAAGTAAATACTACTTTACAATAATTCTAGCTACTTTATAACTTGTTGTCGTTTGCCCACCTACTTTAAGTAAATAGATCCCACTAGCAACTCTTGACATATCAAGTGTTAATTTATACATTCCGTTTTCTCTTGGTATTCTTTTGTTAAACCCAACTTCTTGTCCTAACACGTTGTATACCCCCAAATAAACGTTCCCTTCAAATTGAGTTTGCAAGGTAACTTCAAATACTTTGTTTGTTTGCGAAGTAACAATAAGGTCTCCACTTGAGATTTCAAAATCTTCAACAGCTAATACACCAACATTAACAGTGTAATCTTCTGTTTCTCCATATTGTGATGCTTCACACGGATCATCAGAAACTTCCTCTTGCCAATTACTTTTTGCGCGCATTCTATGTTCTCCAATAGTGGCTCCGGCAGGAATTGTCAACGAAGCTGTCTCTGTATAAGATCCCCCAGCTTGTCCAGGAGCAATTATAAAATTCGGAACAACAATTTCATCATTAGTAAAAGAAAAATCATCATTAAAATCAATCCAAACTTTTACATTTTGATCTCCATACTCTGTCGTAAATGTAATATCATTCGTGCTTCCTTGTGAAAGATTTGCAACCAAAGTCGTAAAGTCTCCATAGCCTTCACAATCTGAAGAATTATTAATTTCAGCTACTGCAACAAGTCTAAATCCATCCCCTAAAGAACAGTCCATAGAAGGCGTACAAAGTAGGTTTTCAACATCTAAGGTGATTTCATCATTCGTACTGTCTAAATCTCCTGTTAAAAGAGTTTTTACGGTAATTGCATACACTCCTAAATCTGAAAAATCAAATTGTGTCGTAAAATCAAAAACAATTTCTTCTTCAGAGCTTAAAGATCCTGCAAAAGTTTCTACTTCGGGCGTTGATCCATTTACAGAATATTCTATATCAAAACCTGACTGCGCTGTTACACCATAATTTTTTATCACCGCAGAAATAGTTTGCACTCCTAATCCAGGTCCACTGCTCGGCGCTTTAATTTCGATAGCTCCTACATCATTCGCTAATAAATGTGTTACTTCTTTCGTAAATACATTATTTGGCGAAAACTCATCTGAAATCAATGCCGTAGTAACCCCAACAACATATGTTTGTCCAGGTG
>JBNMOX010000074.1:0-6452 GCA_051275835.1 Patiriisocius sp. | reverse complement strand
AAGAACTTCGAAAAAAGAAACTACCCACCAGGGCAACACGGTAATAACCGTCGTCGTGGTAAGAAATCTGAATATGCTATCCAATTAGCAGAAAAGCAAAAAGCTAAGTATACCTATGGTATTTTAGAAAAGCAATTTAGAAACATGTTTAAAAGAGCAACTGCACTTCCTGGAATTACAGGTGAGGTTTTGCTTCAATTAGCAGAGTCACGTTTAGATAATGTAGTATACCGTATGGGTATTGCATCTAGTCGTCCTGCTGCAAGACAACTTGTTTCTCACCGTCACATTACTGTAAATGGTGAAAAAGTAAATATCCCTTCTTATCAATTAAAGACAGGTGATGTTGTTGCAGTAAGAGAGAAATCAAAATCTCTAGAAGCTATTGAAGCTTCGTTATCTAACGCTAGAAATGTATACGAATGGATCACTTGGAATTCTGAAAAGAAGGAAGGAACTTTTGTTTCTATTCCTCAAAAAATTCAAATTCCAGAGAACATCAATGTACAGTTCATCGTTGAATTATATTCTAAATAATAAATAACACACGAGTCACACTATGGCAGTATTTAATTTTCAGAAGCCTGATAAAGTTATCATGATTAATTCAACAGATTTTGAAGGGAAATTCGAATTTCGCCCTTTAGAGCCTGGATATGGTTTGACCATTGGTAACGCGCTAAGACGAGTATTACTTTCTTCATTAGAAGGTTTTGCAATTACTTCGATACGTATTGAAGGAGTTGACCACGAGTTTTCTACCATCTCTGGTGTTGTAGAAGATGTTACTGAAATTATCTTGAATTTAAAACAAGTACGTTTCAAAAGACAAATTGACGAAATCGACAACGAAACTGTTACTATTTCAGTAAATAGTGGAGAGCAGCTAACTGCTGGAGATTTCCAAAAATATATTTCTGGTTTCCAAGTATTGAACCCAGACATGGTTATTTGTAATATGGATTCAAAAGTGAATCTTAACTTTGAGATTACTATTGAAAAGGGTAGAGGGTATGTTCCTGCAGAAGAGAACAAAAAAGCCAACGCACCTTTAGGTACAATCTTTACAGATTCTATTTACACACCTATTAAAAATGTTAAGTATAGCATTGAGAATTTCCGTGTAGAGCAGAAAACAGATTACGAAAAATTAGTTTTCGAAATCCAAACAGATGGATCTATTCATCCAAAAGATGCTTTAACTGAAGCAGCAAAAACTTTGATTCATCACTTTATGTTATTTAGTGACGAGCGTATCACCCTTGAGGCTGATGAAATTGCTCAAACTGAAACATATGATGAAGAGTCATTACATATGCGTCAGCTGCTTAAAACTAAATTAGTTGATATGGACCTTAGTGTTCGTGCTCTTAATTGTTTGAAAGCTGCAGAAGTAGATACATTGGGAGACTTAGTGTCTTTCAATAAGAATGATTTAATGAAATTTAGAAACTTCGGTAAAAAATCTCTTACAGAATTGGAAGAGCTTGTTAACGTAAAGGGACTTAACTTCGGTATGGATCTTTCGAAATATAAATTAGATAAAGACTAATTATTAAATAATCATATTTTGCTCTCCGCTACGTCGGATTTGGTAGCAAGATGATAAAACAAATGTCATGAGACACGGAAAAAAAGTAAATCACTTAGGAAGAAAAACAGCACATAGAAAGTCTATGTTGGCGAATATGGCTTGTTCCCTAATTGAGCACAAAAGAATCAATACAACTGTCGCTAAAGCAAAAGCCTTAAAAGGTTTTGTGGAGCCGTTAATTACTAAATCAAAAGATGATACTACGCATAACCGTAGAATTGTTATGGCTAGAATGCGTCAAAAAGATGCCGTAATTGAATTATTTAGAGATGTTGCTGTAAAAGTTGGTGACCGTCCAGGTGGTTACACTCGTATCATCAAGTTGGGTAACCGTCTAGGAGATAACGCAGATATGGCAATGATCGAATTGGTTGATTATAATGAAATCTACAACGCTGGAAAAGCGAAGAAATCAAAAACTACACGTCGTAGTCGTCGTGGAGGAAGTGCTAAAGTAGCAACACCGCCAGTAGTAGATACTAAAGCAACAAAAGAAGAAGAGTAAATGATTTTTCTTCAATAGATATAAAAGGGATAAGCATTTAATGTTTATCCCTTTTTTTTTATCTAAAATGTTAAAATTATAAAATTTCTTATAAACCAATGAGTCAAAAAAACAACTAGTATCGTATTTTTGTGAAACTCTTTTAAAAACTATGATGAAATACCAAACAAGAAAAAAAGCATTGATACTCCTTGCGGATGGCACCATATTTCATGGGAAAGCAGTAGGAGGAAAAGAAGGAACCGCTTTTGGCGAAGTATGTTTTAATACTGGAATGACTGGTTATCAAGAGATTTTTACAGATCCATCATATTTTGGACAGTTGATGGTGACCACTAATGCCCATATAGGAAACTATGGAGTGAATGATGAAGAAATTGAATCTGATAGCATTAAAATTGCTGGATTAATTTGTAGAAACTTTAGTTATAACTATTCTAGAGAACTAGCAGATGACTCTCTGGAAAATTTTCTCGATCAAAATAATTTGCTGGCTATTAGTGATGTTGATACACGTGCATTGGTGAGCTATATTCGTGATAATGGAGCCCAAAATGCCGTTATTTCAACTGATGTTGATAATATAGATGGTCTTAAAAAACAATTAGAGTCCGTTCCAAACATGAAAGGATTAGAGTTGGCAAGTAAAGTGTCCACAAAAGAGCCTTATTTCTTCGGAAATGAAAATGCAACCTATAAAATTTCAGCATTAGACATAGGTATCAAAAAGAATATTTTAAGAAACCTTTCTGAAAGAGACTGCTATATTAAGGTGTTTCCTTATAATGCACTTTTTACAGACTTAAAGGCTTTTAATCCAGATGGCTATTTTTTAAGTAATGGACCTGGAGATCCTGAACCCTTAACAGAAGCTGTTGCTACAGCAAAAGAGATATTAGCTTCTAATAAACCGTTATTTGGTATTTGCTTAGGTCATCAAGTGTTAGCTTTAGCAAATGGCATTTCTACATTTAAAATGCATAATGGTCATAGAGGAATCAATCACCCTGTTAAAAATTTATTAACTGGGAAAGGCGAAATTACGTCACAAAATCATGGTTTTGCAATAAACAGAGAAGAAACAGAAGCACATTCAGATGTAGAAATTACACATATTCATTTAAATGACAATACGGTAGCAGGGATTCGTGTAAAGAACAAGCCTGTGTTTTCTGTACAATATCATCCTGAAGCTAGTCCAGGGCCTCATGATGCTCGATATTTATTTGATCAGTTTGTAGAAAACATGAAGAAACAATAATGAAAATAAGCCCAAATACTTGGGCTTATTTTCGTTGAATATGCTCCCTAAATTAGCTATAAGTGCCTCACAATACATTGGCTAGACAATGAAAAAGAATATATCTTAACCCTTAATTGTGAGTAAAAGAAATATGAATTCTATTAAGAAATTGGAGAAACAATAATAGAACCATTTAATATTAAATAATATTTACTATCACTAAAAATAAATACGAATGAGCATCATCATAGATATCCACGCAAGACAAATATTTGATTCTAGAGGGAATCCAACCATAGAAGTAGACGTAATAACGGAAAATGGCTTTTTAGGTCGTGCCGCTGTTCCTTCTGGTGCATCTACTGGAGAACATGAGGCTGTTGAATTACGTGATGGTGGAGATGCTTATATGGGTAAAGGTGTGTCAAAAGCTATTGAAAATGTAAATGGTAAAATTGCCGGAACACTTTTGGGTGTATCTGTTTTTGAACAAGCAGAGATAGATCAAATAATGATTGATCTTGATGGTACCTCAAACAAATCAATGTTGGGAGCTAATGCTATTTTGGGAGTTTCTTTGGCCTGTGCTAAGGCAGCTGCCAATGAATTAGGTTTACCTTTATATCGTTATGTAGGTGGGGTAAGCGCTAAAACCTTGCCAGTACCTATGATGAATATCATCAATGGAGGATCTCATAGTGACGCTCCTATTGCTTTTCAAGAGTTTATGGTCATACCTGTAAAAGCAACTTCTTTTTCAGAAGCAATGCGTATGGGTTCTGAAATTTTCCATCATTTAAAAAAGGTGCTACACGATAGAAATTTAAGCACAGCTGTTGGTGATGAAGGTGGTTTTGCACCAACACTTGCTGGTACTGAAGATGCGCTAGATACAATTAAAACTGCTGTTGAAACTGCTGGATATACCTTTGGAGATCAAATTATGGTTGCTTTAGATTGTGCTGCGGCAGAGTTTTATGTAAATGGAAAATACGATTACAAGAAATTTGAAGGAGATACAGGTGTTATAAGAACAAGTAAAGAACAGGCAGATTATCTGGCAGAACTTTCCGAAAATTATCCAATCATTTCTATTGAAGATGGAATGGATGAAAACGATTGGGAAGGCTGGAAGTACCTTACCGAAAGGATAGGAGGTAAAGTGCAATTGGTTGGAGATGATTTATTTGTAACTAATGTAGAAAGATTGTCTCGTGGTATTAAGGAAGGAATAGCTAATTCTATCCTTATTAAGGTAAATCAAATTGGAACCTTGACAGAGACTATAGCTGCTGTAAATATGGCACATAACGCAGGGTATACTTCTGTGATGTCACATAGAAGTGGAGAGACAGAAGATTACACCATTGCAGATCTTGCAGTAGCATTAAACTGTGGGCAAATTAAAACAGGATCTGCGTCTAGAAGTGACCGTATGGCAAAATACAACCAATTACTTCGTATTGAAGAACAGTTAAATACCGTAGCGTATTTTCCGGGTATAAACGCTTTTAAGATATAATAATACGTAATCTGATATTGAAAATGGCCAGTGATTTTAATATTTCATTGGTTTTTTTTTGCTAAAATTTCAGAAATGTGTAAGAAGCTTAATGTTTGATCGTCCTATTACCTATATAGCTTAAAGGAAATTTGATTTTAATATTTCAGAAACAACACAAACCCCAATCCAAAAATTTTTGATAAATAAATTAAGGATTATTTAACCAAACTGGAACTCGAAATGTTAAAAAAATTGCTCAATATTTCGTACTTTAGCCTTCCCATTTTAGGGGAAACAATAAAAAAAAATTAACGATATATGTCAAAGACTGCTACACTAGAAATTGATGGTAATAAATATGAATTTCCATTAATTACCGGTACCGAAAATGAAACTGCAATAGATATTAAGACCTTAAGGGGTGTTACGGGAGGTATAACTACTATAGATCCAGGATATAAAAACACAGGGGCTTGTGAAAGTGCCATCACGTTTTTGAACGGTGAAGAAGGGATCTTGAGATACCGTGGTTACGCTATTGAAGATTTAGCAGATAAAGCAGATTTCTTAGAAGTAGCTTATTTATTGATCTTTGGTGATCTGCCTACAGCAGATCAATTAGCAAAATTTCATGCAGACATCAAGGAAGAAAGTGTTGTTGATGATGATTTGAAGAAAATATTAGATGCATTTCCTAAGTCGGCACACCCTATGGGAGTTTTGTCTTCTTTGACAAGTGCTTTAACCGCATTTAACCCAACAACAGTTAATGTAGATAGTGAAGAAGAAATATACAATGCTATTGTGAAAATATTAGGAAAGTTTCCTGTGTTAGTAGCTTGGACTATGCGTAAGCAAAAAGGATTGCCATTAAATTATGGTGATAATAGCCTTGGATATGTAGAGAACATCTTGAAAATGATGTTTGAAAAACCAAATGAAGAATACAAGCAAAATGATATTTTGTCAAATGCTTTAGATAAATTATTAATCTTACATGCAGATCATGAGCAAAACTGTTCTACCTCTACGGTGCGTATGGTTGGTTCTTCTCATGCAGGATTGTATGCTTCATTAGCAGCTGGAATTTCTGCACTTTGGGGTCCATTACATGGTGGTGCTAACCAAGCGGTACTAGAAATGCTTGAAGCTATTAAAGAAGACGGTGGCGATACTAAGAAATTCATGGCGAAAGCTAAGGATAAAGCTGACCCTTTTAGATTGATGGGCTTTGGACATAGAGTGTATAAAAATTTTGACCCACGTGCAAAAATCATTAAAGTAGCAGCAGACGAGGTGTTGGCAGATCTTGGAATAGAAGATCCAATATTAGATATTGCAAAAGGACTTTCTTCTGAAGCTCTGAGGGATGACTATTTTGTACAACGTAAACTATATCCAAATGTAGATTTCTACTCGGGTATTATTTACAGAGGGATGGGTATTCCTGTTGAAATGTTCACGGTGATGTTTGCTTTAGGTAGATTGCCAGGATGGATAGCACAATGGAAAGAAATGCGTTTGCGCAAAGAGCCTATTGGCCGCCCAAGACAAATATACATTGGTGAAAACCATAGAGAATTTAAAGAAGTCTCTAAGCGATAAA
>JBNMOX010000073.1:0-6459 GCA_051275835.1 Patiriisocius sp. | reverse complement strand
ATCGACCCAATGCCTAATGAATATTTCAGAACTTATTAAAGAACTTAGCTTTAAAGCAGTAAGGAGTAGTGGTCCCGGAGGACAACACGTTAATAAAACGGCGAGTAAGGTTGCTATTAGTTTTACTATTGCTACGTCCAAGTTGTTTACAGAAATAGAGAAAGAACGTTTGCTCGCAAAGTTACAACAACGTATCTCTGCAGAAGGAATACTTACAATAACCTGTAGTGAATCTAGAAGTCAGCACCGTAATAAAGCTTTGGGCATAGAAAAACTTGCAGCACTCCTCCAAAAAAATATGCGTGTTCCTAAATCTAGAAAGAAAACAAGGCCTTCAAGAAACGCCATAGAAAGGCGTGTCAAATCCAAAAAAAATCATGCCCTTAAAAAGGCAAATAGAAAACCTCCAAGATTAGAATAAGTTTTTTATCGGAAATAAAAAAGAACCTATAAATATTAGATAACGAAATTTTTTTAAATCCAGAACTATAGCTTGTGAAATTAATGTTTCAGTTGAAATTTTCAAAACTCTAATATTTTAAGATTTATAAATTATTCCCTCATCTTTTTATTTATTTTCTTCAATACGATTATTTTCTAAATTATAGTATTTTATTATTAGGAATAAGAGTATCTTTGCTAGACATCTCAAAGGGGTGCTTGTTCAAGTTTTTAGTATTAAGAACATAGTATTGAGTTAAAAACTCATTACTCAAAACTCGAACAGGCTGAGATTATACCCATAGAACCTAGAACAGGTAATGCTGTTTAGGAATGTTACTGTCGCATCGAGCGCAGTCGAGATGTATTCTATCGAGAATATCCTTTATGGTCCTCGATTGCGCTCGACTCTACAGCTTTTTATTTTCTAAAAACAAGAATAATTACCCCTTTTATTCGTAAAAAACACACGTACGAATGAAGTATTTTATGTTCGCTTTTTTATTAAGTGCAGGGATCATCCAAGCGCAAGAAAAAGTACAAGACACCACAAAGATTGAACCCTTAGAAGAGGTCCTTCTTAAGGTCGTGAGAGTACAAGCAGATTCTCCAATTACACACTCCAACCTAAGCAAAGAAGAAATTGCAAAACGGAATTTAGGGCAAGATATTCCTGTCTTACTTAATTATTTACCTTCTGTGGTAACCACTAGTGATGCAGGTGCTGGAGTTGGGTATACAGGTATTCGAGTTCGTGGTAGTGATGCTACTCGCGTCAATGTTACTATTAATGGTATACCCTATAATGATAGCGAGAGTCAAGGTACTTTTTGGGTCAATCTTCCAGATTTTGCATCTTCCATTGAAAGCTTACAACTGCAAAGAGGAGTTGGTACTTCTACCAATGGTTCTGGCTCTTTTGGAGCTAGTTTAAACATACAAACAGACCGCTCAGCAAAAGAGGCATATGGACAAATTGCAACCAGTTATGGTTCTTTTGATACTTGGAAGCACAGTGTGAAATTTTCTACAGGATTACTAAAAAACCGCATAGAAATTTCTGGAAGACTTTCAAAAATTGAGAGTGATGGATATATAGATCGGGCTGCAAGTGATTTAAAATCGTATTTCTTACAAGGGTCTTATACGGGGGATAATACCTATATCAAAGCATTGGTTTTTGGGGGTAGAGAAATTACCTATCAGTCTTGGTTTGGGATTGATGAAGAAACTCTAAATACCAACCCCACGTTTAATCCTGCTGGAATCTATACCGATGAAGACGGGACCGTTCGTTTTCACCAAAACCAAGTAGATGATTATGATCAAGATCATTATCAATTAATATGGAATCAACGGTATACCAATAGCTGGAGTTCAAGTGCAACCCTTAATTATACAAAAGGAAGCGGCTTTTTTGAAGAGTACAAAGAAGATGGAGATCTTGGCTTTCATGGTTTGTCGCCCCTAATAATTGATGGCAACACACTCACTGAGTCTGATTTGGTAAGACGTCGCTGGCTAGAAAATAATTTTTATGCTGTAAGTGGAAATGCACATTATAAGAATGACAAATGGGATACCACTACAGGTGTGTTTTATAGTTATTATGAAGGGCAACATTTTGGAGAAGTAATCTGGGCGAACTATTTTACTGGAGCAGATTTTGGAGATCGTTATTATAATGGTACTGGAGACAAGCATGAGTTTACAGCATTCTCTAAAGCTACCTATCAATTAAACAATACTTGGTCCTTTTTTGGAGACCTACAGTTACGTGTTATAAACTATAAAACTGCAGGATTAACAAGTGATAAAGTTAATATGGTCGTAAATGAAACCTATGAGTTTTTCAATCCAAAATTTGGAACCAGTTATACTTTAAATAAAGGCAATCAATTTTATTTCTCTTACGGAAGAGCGAGCAGAGAACCTAGACGAAGTGACTTTGAAGAAGGTGTTTTTACCCCAGAAAAATTAGAAGATTATGAATTAGGATGGCGTTTTTCCAGTGAGAAGCTAAGCCTAAATACAAACCTCTACTATATGGATTATAAAGATCAACTCGTACTCACGGGTCAACTAGATGACTCTGGTGGATTTGTTAGAGAAACGAGTGGAAATAGTTATAGAGCCGGACTTGAAGTGGAAGCAGATATTACCATTTTAGAGCAATTACATATACGTCCAAATATGGCTTTGAGTAGTAATAAAAATAAAGATTTTGTAACATCCAGAGATGGTGAACTGGTGAATTTAGGAACTACCAATATTTCTTTTTCTCCGGCATTCATTGCAGGAAATAGTATCGATTATATGCCTTTAAAAAACCTTCAAGT
This sequence comes from Patiriisocius sp., assembly GCA_051275835.1. Classification (GTDB taxonomy): domain Bacteria; phylum Bacteroidota; class Bacteroidia; order Flavobacteriales; family Flavobacteriaceae; genus Patiriisocius. Next base: position 3,679 of record JBNMOX010000073.1, on the reverse strand, counting down.
GTCGCTGTTGACAAAATATGTAGGGGAACAATATTTAGGAAACATCGATAGCGAAACATCTAAGCTAGATGCCTATTTCTTAAATGATTTTAATGTGAATTATACCATTACAAAATTACCTTTTGCCAAAAGTTTAGTTTTAAGCGGTTTGGTGAATAATATTTTTGATGTAGACTATGTGTCTAATGGGTATTTCTTTACCTATGATGATGATTTTAGCAATCCCGGTACGGTAACTACCATAGAAGGGGCAGGGTTTTACCCACAGGCAGGAATCAATTTTTTAGTAGGTGCTACACTTACTTTTTAATACTGAAATAAAATAAACATGCTTACTCTTTAGGAACAATCCTACTCTTTAAAACGCCTCCATACTCACCATGAATATTGGGGCGTTTTTTATGAATTATGCTTATAAAATTTGGAGGATAACATCTTTTAAATACTCCTAAGGGTAAAGCTATTTGCGAATAATTGTACCTTTGCTTTCATGTTTTCCACGACTATGGTGGTTAGCTTATAAAAACGTATAATAAAAACACCTTGATAGAGCTATACGACGACACTTATTTTATGAAACGTGCTTTGCAAGAAGCCGAGGCTGCATATAGTAAAGGAGAAGTGCCTATTGGAGCTGTAATTGTGGTTAATAATCAAATTATTGCAAGAGCTCATAATCTTACAGAGATGCTTACCGATGTGACGGCACATGCCGAAATGCAAGCTATCACAGCTGCAGCAAATTTTTTGGGAGGAAAATATTTACAAAAATGTACTTTGTATGTTACCATAGAACCCTGCCAAATGTGTGCGGGGGCTTTGTTTTGGAGTCAGATTTCAAATATTGTGTATGGGGCGAGAGATGAACAAAGAGGCTGCATTGCTATGGACACCAAGTTGCATCCTAAAACCAAAATGAAAGGCGGCATTCTTGCCAAAGAAGCTTCTAGTTTGTTAAAGCGTTTTTTTATGGAGAAACGGAACCTTAATTAGTACGTTAGAGAGCTTTTGAAAAACCCGTGGTTTTGCCCTGCATACAAGAATTTTAGCATAAAAAAATCCCGCTGTTTTTAAAAGCGGGATCGAATCATTTGTAAAAAATATATCTTCTTAGATAACGCGTACTTGTGCTGCTACCATTCCTTTTCGTCCTTCCTCTTCAACATATTCTACTTTATCACCCTCATTAAGAGATTGACCACTAAGTCCTGTGATGTGTACAAAAATTTCTTGTCCAGTCTCATCATTTGTGATAAAACCAAAGCCTTTAGATTCGTTAAAAAATTTTACTGTTCCTTCCATTGGTTGGGTAATAATAAGTTAATAATACAACAAATGTAGGAAAAAATAAATGTGTAATGTTTCCTAAATGTGAAATTTTAAAATTTCAGCAACCATTATAACGTCTTGTCTTTCGTGTAATTACGCATTTTTATAATGTTCTCTTCATTGAGCATATAGGCCTTTACATCCTTCCCTTTCCAACGGTGATAAACAAAGGTTGGCATCCATACAAAAAATAAAGTAGCCACTCCAAGACCAATACAAAGCTCTCCTGTAGCGATGTCATCTGGTCTGGTATAGAAGCCGTACCCTACTAGGAATAAGGCGGCAAAAAAGAAAATAAATAATAAAATACGCATGCGTCTCTTATGCTTGAATGTCTAGCTTTAAATGTAATTCTGTAAGTTGATCCTGATTTAAAGGAGCAGGTGCGTCAATCATGACATCACGGCCACTATTGTTTTTAGGGAACGCAATAAAATCACGTATTGTTTCTTGTCCACCTAAGATAGCTACCAATCTATCCAAGCCAAAAGCAATACCACCATGTGGCGGTGCACCATATTCAAAGGCATCCATTAGGAAGCCAAATTGTGCTTTGGCCTCTGCTTCGCTAAAACCTAAATGTCTTAACATAATGGCTTGCGTTTCTTTATCGTGAATACGTATGGAACCTCCTCCAATTTCATTTCCATTTAAGACCAAGTCATAGGCATTGGCTTTTACATCTCCAGGATGTGTGTTTAATAATTCAAGCTGCCCGGGCTTTGGTGATGTAAAGGGGTGGTGCATGGCGTGAAAATGTCCAGTTTCTTCATCCAATTCTAATAATGGGAAATCAACGACCCATAATGGAGCAAATTCATCTGACTTGCGCAAGCCCATACGTTCTGCCAATTCCATGCGTAATGCACTTAATTGTGCGCGTACTTTATTAGTGTCTCCTGAGAGTATACAAATTAAATCTCCAGGTTTTGCACCCGTAGCAGTTGCCCATTTTGCAAGGTCTTCTTGATCGTAAAATTTATCCACGGAAGATTTAAAAGCACCATCGTCATTACAACGACAATAAACCATGCCAAGAGCTCCTACTTGTGGACGTCTTAGCCAGTCTATTAATTTATCTATTTCTTTTCGTGTATAGGTGTTTGCGCCAGGAACTGCAATTCCTAGGACCAATTCTGCCGTATTAAAAACACCAAACTCTTTATGTTGTGTTATTGCGTTTAATTCGCCAAATTCCATTCCAAATCGAATGTCTGGTTTGTCATTTCCGTACAAACGCATCGCATCATCATACTGCATTCTTGGAAAAGCTCCAATTTCCACACCATTTATTTCTTTCAATAAATGGCGTGTTAAACCTTCAAACATTGTAAGAATATCTTCTTGCTCGATAAAGGCCATTTCACAGTCTATTTGTGTAAATTCTGGCTGTCTATCTGCGCGTAAATCTTCATCTCTAAAGCACTTTACAATCTGAAAGTATTTATCTAGTCCACCCACCATAAGCAATTGCTTAAACGTTTGTGGTGATTGAGGAAGGGCATAAAACTGACCTTCATTCATTCTACTTGGCACGACAAAGTCACGTGCGCCTTCTGGAGTAGATTTTATTAAATATGGCGTTTCTACATCTACAAAGCCCTGCGCAGATAAGTAGTTTCGAACTGCCATAGATACTTTATGCCGAAATATTAAATTTTCACGTACTGGGTTTCTTCTAATATCAAGGTACCGGTACTTCATGCGCAAGTCCTCTCCACCATCTGTTTTATCTTCAATAGTAAAAGGAGGTGTTAATGACGTATTTAAGATGGTTACTTTTGTAACTAAAATTTCTATATCACCTGTAGGGATATTTCGGTTTTTAGATTCCCGTTCAATTACAGTTCCTGAAACTTGAACAACAAATTCACGCCCTAGTTTTTGGGACTGTTCCATCATCACTTTTTCAGTACGATCTGAATCAAAAATAAGTTGTGTAATACCATAGCGATCACGAAGATCTACCCAAACCATAAATCCCTTATCGCGAGTTTTTTGTACCCATCCCGCAAGGGTTACTTCTTGTCCTATGTGTTCGGCGCGTAATTGTCCGTTGGTATGTGTTCTATACATGCGTATTTGTGTGTTTGTTGCTTTAATTCAAGCGAGTGCAAATTTAATAAGTTCTAGTGTATTGACCTCCTTTTTGTAACTATTAAAGTACAGAATGTTTTAATTCAATATCCTAAAACCTAAGGATCTAATGATATATGTATTTACTTCATAGCAATAAAATGATTTTGGAACTTTATTAATGGGTGTGAAAAATGAACAAAGAAATCCTGAAGATAGGATGCTTTGTAAATCAATACAGTCAGTTATCCACTTTGTAATGTTAATAAATAAT
>JBNMOX010000072.1:0-6491 GCA_051275835.1 Patiriisocius sp. | reverse complement strand
CCTTACTTCTACACAGGCCTTTCTTATTTTTTATATGAAGCATCCTATATAGATGCAACCGGAACATATATAGATTATGAACAAGCAGGATCATTAGCTATACCTATGGTTCTTGGCTACAAAGCTACGATTAGTACAAAATTAATAGTAGCGCTTGAAATTGGTGCTCGCTATGCTTTTACTGACGATATTGACGGAAGTAATCCTGTCCAAAACTTAGAAGACATAGAAGATCTAAAATTCGGGAATCAAAATAATAACGATTGGTATGTCTTTACAGGCATCACTTTTTCATTTACTTTTGGAAGACAACCCTGTTATTGTAATTTTTAAAAAAATGAGTCGTCTCTTAGAGCAAATAGACAAAAACAAACTACCACAGCACCTGGCTATCATTATGGATGGTAATGGCCGTTGGGCAAAAGCGAAAGGGTTGTTTAGGTCTATGGGTCATGAAAGTGGCACGAAAGCGGTTCGTGAAATAACCGAAGCATGTGCAGAAATTAACATCCCGTACTTGACCTTATATGCTTTTTCTACGGAAAACTGGAATCGTCCAAAATTGGAAGTAGAGTTATTAATGAGGTTATTGGTTTCTTCTTTGAAAAAAGAAATCAAAATATTGAACAAAAACAATATAAAATTAAATGCCATAGGCAATCTTGATGCGCTTCCAAGCAAAGCCAACAAAGAACTTTTGGATGTTATTGAAAAGACAAAAAATAATACAAGAATGACCTTAACACTAGCATTAAGTTATGGGTCAAGAGAAGAAATTACAAAAACCATTCAAGAGATTAGTCTTAAAGTTAAAAAAGGATTAGTTTCGCCGTCAAATATTGACGAAAAACTGATAAACAATCATTTATACACACAAGACCTACCTGATGTAGACTTGTTAATACGTACCAGTGGTGAGCAACGTATAAGCAACTTTTTGTTGTGGCAAATAGCATATGCCGAATTATATTTTACAGATATACTTTGGCCTGATTATACAAAAAACCATCTTTTTGAGGCAATATTAAATTATCAAAACAGAGAACGACGATTTGGAAAGACAAGTGAGCAATTATAGTAAAAATTATTATTTCAGCATATATAGAAAGATATTTAGCATTGTATGTATTTCAATGTTTTCGGTTTTTACTTCACTGGCGCAACAAAAAGAGTTGGATGCGGGCATCAAATACGAGATTAACAACATTACAGTTGCTGGAGCTCAAAACTTTAATGAACAAACCGTTATTGCCTTTACCGGTCTAAAAAAAGGGGAACGCATCTTTATTCCTGGAGAACGACTAAGTGAAGTCACTAAAAAATTATGGGACCAAAATCTATTTAGTGATATCGCTATTTATGTAACCAAAATTGAAGGTAACCTAGCAGATCTAGAAATATCCATTGAAGAACTTCCAAGGCTCGATCAAATTACCATAGCAGGAAAAGGAATGCGCAAGGGAGTTATCAAAGAAATTTTAACTGAAACAGAATTAGTAACTGGTATTAAGATTACCAAAAATCTAATTACTACTACCAAAAACTACATTAGAAATAAATTTGCAGAAAAAGGATTTTACAATACAGATGTCATTATTAGTACAGTCGCTAAAACAGATTCTACTGGAACTGAAATAGCTAAAGACATGAACATTCTTGTGAATAAAAACAAACGTGTTAAAGTCTCTCCCCTAGAATTTGAAGGCAACGAAAACATAAAAGATGGAAAACTAAGACGTTCCATGAAAAATACGAAAAGAAGAAATCCTATTCGTGTTTGGAAAATGTCAAAATTCACAGATGCAGGCTACGAAGAAGATAAAGCTTCTATTATTCAAACCTATAAAGAAAATGGGTATAGAGACGCAAGAATTGTAAAAGATAGTTTATTCGATAAAAATGAACGCAATCTAGGTATTAACATTGTAATAGAAGAAGGTAAAAGATACTACTTTGGTGATATTCGTTTCTTAGGAAATAGTGTATATACAGATGGTCAATTACGCCAAACATTGGGAATTAATAAGGGAGAAGTTTACAATGGGACACTCATGGCAAAACGTATTGAAGACAATACAGATCCTGAAGCATACGACTTAACAAACTTATACCAAAACAACGGTTATTTATTCTCCACGATCAATGCAGTAGAAGTTGCAGTACGCAAAGACACTATTGATTATGAAATTCGTATAAGAGAAGGTAAGCTAGCTTATTTTGATCATATCACTGTGGTAGGTAATACTAAAACAAATGACCATGTAATCTATCGTGAGTTGCGAACAAGACCTGGACAAAAATACAGTAAGAAAAACGTGGTTAGAACCATAAGGGAATTAAGTAATTTAGGATTTTTTGATCCAGAACAAATTTCACCTAATTTTAAAAATGTAGATCCAAACAACGGTACCCTTGATATGGAATACTCGGTGGTAGAAAAAGGATCTAGCCAGATTGAACTTCAAGGAGGTTATGGTGGTGGTGGTTTTGTTGGAACTCTAGGGCTTTCATTTAACAATTTCTCACTACGAAACTTATTCAACTTAAAAGCATACAAGCCACTACCTATGGGTGATGGTCAAAAACTATCTTTAAGAGCACAGGCAAGTACAAATTACCAAACCTATAGTTTATCACTTACAGAGCCTTGGCTAGGAGGAAAACGCCCAGTACAGCTTAGCACGTCCTTTTCTCACACCGTGCAATACCGTTATAATTTTCAAACAAGAGAAGTAGATAGAGATCAGCGTTTCTTAATTACCGGAGGATCTATAGGACTTGCCAAAAGGTTAACATGGCCAGATGATAATTTCACATTTTCAAATGCAATAAGTTACCAACACTTTAACCTAAAAAACTATAATACAGGTCTCTTTACTTTTGGAGATGGTTATTCAAATAACTTAGCTTATACTATTGGGCTTAGTAGAAACAATGTAGGTAACAACCCTATTTATCCTAAATTTGGAGCAGAATTTAAAGTATCTGCGAAGGTAACCCTTCCATATTCACTATTTAATGGTGTAGATTATAAATCACTAGCTGATGAGCGAGCAGAAAAAGTAGAATTTATTTTACAGAACCCAACCGATGTTGACACTCAAAATCGTATTTCAGAAATTGATCAAGAACGTTTTAAATGGCTAGAATACTATAAAATTAAATTTAACGCAACTTGGTATACCAAAATTTATGGTGACCTAGTATTGCGTTCCAATACCGAGTTTGGATTTTTAGGAGCTTATAATAATGATCGAGGAGAAGTTCCTTTTGAACGTTTCTTTTTAGGAGGAGATGGATTAGGTTCTTTTAGTTTGGATGGAAGAGAGGTTATACAACTTCGCGGATACCCTAATCAATCATTATCTCCTCAAGATGGAAATACTACATACAATAAATTTTCGTTAGAAATGAGATACCCTATTACATTGAAGCAATTGGCATCTATATATGTATTAGCGTTTGTGGAGGGAGGAAACTCGTATGACGGGTTTAGTAATTATAATCCTTTTAATCTTAAAAGGTCTGCTGGCGCAGGATTGCGTATATTTATGCCAGCATTTGGATTATTGGGTATCGATTTTGGGTATGGATTTGATCCAACAATAACTGGAAACGAGCCAAATGGCTGGGAAACCCACTTTATAATAGGACAACAATTTTAATTTGGCACGATATTTTCTTAACATCAACCATTACTATGAAAACTAAACAAATTCTTTTAGTAGCGATTACATTTATTTGTATATCATTTTCGGCGCAAGCACAAAGAGGTGTGCGTATTGGATATATTGACATGGAGTACATTCTTGAAAATGTACCAGAATATAGAGAAGCTTCTACACAATTAGATGGCAAAGTACAACGTTGGAAAGCAGACCTTGAAAAACAACAGAAAGAGATCGATTTAATGACATTGAATCTTACCAACGAAAGAGTTTTGTTAACCAAAGAGCTTATTGAAGAACGAGAAGAAGAAATTAAAATCAAGGAAGATGAAATGATTACGTATCAACAAGCTCGTTTTGGACCTGGTGGAGATTTAGTAATTCAAAGAAGAAACTTAGTGCAACCTATACAAGATCAAGTATTTAACATTGTACAGGAAGTTGCAGAAGGGAAAAAATACGACTTTATTTTTGACAAGTCTGCCGATGTAGTCATGCTATTTGCAGCAAAGAGGAATGATATTAGTGATATCGTTTTAAGAAGTATAAATAGAGTTGAGAAAAGAAAAGAGGCTACAAACAAAAGAGAGCGTAAAGAAATTGAACAAAGAGATGATTTATCTCTTGAAGAAGACAAGGAAGTTACCCAACGTGAAATAGAAACTGCTGCAAAGAAAACAGACCGTGAGCAAATGATTAATGATCGCAAAAAAACACGTGATTCTATAAGAGCTGTAAAAAAAGCTGCTTATGACCTGAAAAGAGCTGGACTACTTGCAGAACGTCAAAGAAGAAGAGACTCAGTTCAAGCGATTCGTAATGGTTCTCCTTGGCCTCCAGAAGGGAATGACGAAGGTGGAGAAACTCCAGAGGGAGGCACAAAACTTCCAGGAGGAAGTGATGATGATGGAGATAACGGAAACGAAAATTAAATAGTAAACCAAAATTAAATATAACACTTAATTAAAATTACAATGAAAACAATGAAGAATTTAATGATAGCAGTAGTATTATTTATAGGAGCTACAAATCTTATGAATGCACAATCAAAAACTGCTCATGTAGATACGCAAGCTTTGGTTGAGGCTATGCCAGAAATGAAAGCTGCTCAAAGTCAGTTAGAAAAACTACAAAAAACATACGATACTGCCATCAAAGACATGGCAAAAGAATTTGAAGCAAAAGTAAAGCAATACGGAGCTGAAGAAACTACAAAGACACAAGAAGAAAACAAAAAACGTGTAGAAGAAGTTCAAGGTATGGAGCGTAACATTTCTGCATACAGACAACAAGCGTTGCAAGACTTACAGAAAAAAGAAGTTGATGTATATCAGCCTATCTTAGAGAAAGCTCGTACTGCTATTCAAAAAGTTGCAAGAGAAAAAGGATACCAATATGTACTTGATTCTGCTACTGGAAACGGAGTAATCTTGGCAGACGGATATGACCTTTTAAATGATGTTAAAAAAGAATTAGGAATCTAATTTTACAAATCATATACGATCAAACAGCCCGCTTTTTAGCGGGCTGTTTTGTTTTGCATAATATCTTATAAATATATATTTGGTATCACTACCTTTATGCTATGAATACTCTAGCACCTATAGGCATTTTTGATTCTGGAGTTGGTGGAACTTCAATTTGGAAAGAAATCCACAAACTGCTCCCGCATGAAGCTACTGTGTATCTAGCAGATAGTGCAAACGCACCTTATGGCAATAAAACAAAAGAAGAAATTCTAGACCTATGCATTAAAAACACAGAGCAACTTATCAACCTGGGCTGCAAGGTTATTGTTGTAGCTTGCAATACAGCGACTACCAATTCTATTTCTCATTTAAGAAATCATTATGACATCCCATTTATTGGTATTGAGCCAGCTATAAAACCTGCCGCCTTACAATCTAAGACTAACAGTATTGGTATTTTAGCCACTAAAGGTACTTTGAGTAGTGATTTATTCCATACTACATCCAGAGCATTAGATCAAGACATTACTATTACTGAAATTGTTGGAGAAGGACTCGTTCCACTTATAGAAAATGGAACCATAGAAGCCCCGGAAACCCTAAAGTTGCTTAAAAAATATATGCAACCTATGATAGCCGCCAATATAGATTACTTGGTTCTTGGTTGCAGTCATTATCCCTATCTTATCAAACCACTTCAAAAACTATTACCTAAACATATACAAATAATAGATAGTGGTGAAGCTGTAGCAAAACAGACACAATATGTTTTGGCTTTTAAATCGCTATTAAATAAAGCTGAAACAAAACCAAAACTTCAGTTTTTCACGAACGGAACAACAAAGACACTTCAATTTTTATTACAAGAATACAAAGAAAGTATTCAAATTTCAGAAAGTAGTTTTTAAAGGCTTCGTATTTCAGCTAAAAAAAGAAAGCAGTTCCTTTTTCCTTGAAGGACTCACCATAATTTCTTTGGTGTTGTTTAATACCACACTACCTCCTTTACCTTTTTTATATTCGGTGATAGCATTTACGTTTACTAAATAAGACTTATGAACTCTTGCAAAGCCATTTCCAGACAATAAATCTTCAAAATATTTCAGGGTTTTGCTAACCAGTTTTTTGGTATCCTTTGTGAAAATATGCGTGTAATTATCATCTGCTTGGCAAAACAAAATGTCTTGAATTTCAAGCACTTCAAAACCCTGTGATACCGGAATGGTTATTTTTCCCTGCACTTGAGTAATCTGTGGTTTTAAAACGGCATCTTGTAATTGATTTTCTTTCTCTTTAATCTCATGGACATAATCTACTGCATCAATTAATTTATCAATAGAAATAGGCTTTAACA
>JBNMOX010000071.1:0-6503 GCA_051275835.1 Patiriisocius sp. | reverse complement strand
TTTGGTATTGATGCTGCCTTATATCAAGATCTAATTGGCAAAAAGCTTAGTAAAGACCACTCTAAATGGGATTTTATAAACCATGAATCATTAAAAGATTATGAATAAAGTAAGAACCATTTGTGCCGTTATTACAGCAAGACCTTCCTACAGTCGTGTAAAAACTGTATTGCAGGCTATAAAAGAGCATCCAAAATTAAAATTACAATTAGTGGTAGCAGGATCTGCTTTACTAGATCGGTATGGTAATGCATTACATTTTATTGAAAAGGATGGTTTTGAAGTAACAGAGAAAGTATTCATGGTACTTGAAGGTGAAAACAAAACTGCCATGGCTAAAACCACAGGCTTAGGAGTGATGGAACTTGCCAATGTATTTTACAATTTACAACCAGATGCAGTGCTCACAATTGCAGATAGATTTGAGACTATAGCAACCTCAATTGCCGCTGCCTATCAAAATATTCCACTTATTCATTTACAAGGTGGTGAAGTAACGGGTAATATTGATGAAAAAGTTAGACACGCTAATACGAAACTAGCCGACTTACATTTTGTGACAAGTGAAGATGCAAAACAGAGAGTGTTAAAATTAGGAGAGAATCCAGAATTTGTTTTTAACACAGGTTGTCCCTCCATTGATTTAGCTGCCGAAGTTGAAAAAGATACGATACTAGATTTCGATCCCTTTGTGAAATATGGCGGTGTAGGAGCTTCATTCCCAATTACAGAAGACTATATTGTTGTCATGCAACATCCTGTAACTACAGAGTACGATGCAGCTAAAGAAGATGTCATAAAAACATTAGAAGTCATTGATGCCTTAGGGAAAAATACCTTTTGGTTTTGGCCTAATGTAGATGCAGGTGCAGATGGAACCTCCAATGGAATACGATCTTATAGAGAGCGAAACCAACCCAAAAACATACATTTTTTTAAAAACATGGAGCCTAATGATTTTTTAAAATTATTACTTCATAGTAAATGCCTCATTGGTAATAGCAGTGTTGGTATACGAGAATGTTCTTATTTAGGAGTTCCAGTAGTGAATATTGGAACCCGTCAAAATAGACGTTTACGCGGGCACAATGTGATAGACGTATCTTACGATAAAGTTGAAATTTTAAATGCAATTACACAACAGTTAAAGCATCCAAACAATACAAAAAGCACCATTTATGGATCGGGTAATAGTGGTGCTCGTATTGCCGAAATTTTGGCAAGCACAGCATTACCGTTTCATAAAACAATTACTTATTAATGAAAATTCTAGGACTCATACCTGCGCGAGGTGGTAGTAAAGGAATACCTAATAAGAATAAGAAATTACTAGGTACAATGCCTTTGTTGCAATATACTATTGCATCTGCCAAAGACGCAACACTTCTTACCGATGTGGTATTTAGTTCAGAAGATAGTTCGCTTATAGAAATAGCTACCTCCTTGGGGATACAAGTTCCTTTTGTTAGACCTGCTCATTTATCAACAGATCAAGCTGGATCTCTTGAAGTAGTTCAGCATGCCTTGAAATCACTTTCGCAGCAGTATGACGCAGTTTGTTTACTACAGGTTACAACCCCCTTTAGAGGAGAAGGTTTTATTGACGCTGCTATTAAAACCTTTATTGAAGGTGGAACAGATAGTTTGATCTCAGTACAAGAAGTGCCACATCAATACAATCCGCATTGGGTTTTTGAACCGAATAATAATACTTTAAAAATTAGTACTGGAGAAAAAGACATTATAAAAAGAAGACAAGAATTACCTAAAAGTTATATTAGAGATGGAGCTATTTATATCACAAAGACTGAAGTGTTACTAAAACAACATTCATTTTTTGGAGAAACAATAGGCTATATATTATCTAATCCTAAAACACATGTTAATATAGATACAATAGAAGATTGGCATCAAGCAGAAGAGATCCTAAATATTGGTTTGGTATGAAGAGCGTATTGTTTTTAGTGCCAGACGGAACAGGTGTACGTAACTATTTATATGCATCTCTTTTAAAAGAACTAAAAGGTCGTTCAACTTTTTCTATTTGGACCCCTTTACCTAAAGAGGCAATAGATGAGGTTGCCGCCATTCATAACATTTCGTATAGCTATCAGCACATTGTATTAGAACGAGAAAATTTTAAAACAAAATTATATCGAGAAGCTGCAAAGTATGCTAGGCTCATCAATAACACAAAACATTTTAACAATCCTACTATAGTAAAATATAATTGGAATCATACTCCAAAAGGCATTAAACTGAAAGTGTTTAATACCTTTACAACGTTTTTAGGGAGTCGTATTTCAAAAAAGTACCCAACTATATTGCGTTTTGAAGAAAACTCAAGAAAACATTGGCCAGACTCTATTATTGATAGTTATAAAGAACAATTAAAAAAAGAAAACCCATCCGTTATTTTTATAACACATCAACGCGTTTTTTCTTTAAATCCAATTTGTATTGCAGCACAGGACTTAGGTATTCCTGTAGTAAGTTGTATTTATTCTTGGGATAATGTTGTAAAGGCAAGTCTTGCTATTGCAGCAGATACTTATGTAGTATGGTCAGATTTAATGAAGCAGGAATTAGAACTGTTATATCCAGAAATTCCTCATTCTCAAATTATAGTAACTGGCTCACCTCAATTTGAGTTTTATTTGGAAGAACATAGAAAAATTTCAAGAGAAGAATTTGCTACATTATACGGTCTAGATCTAACTAAAAAATGGATTTGTTTTAGTGGTGACGATATACGAACTTCACCTTATGACGCTATGTATTTAGAAGACGTTGCCAAAGCGGTAAAAGAGCTTAAAGAACCTATTCAAATCGTGTTTAGGAGATGTCCTGTGGATTATTCTAACAGATATGATGCAGTTATTGAAACCTATAAGGATAGTATTGTAGTAATAGACCCAAAATGGTATACAAAATCTGATAGTTGGAGTACTGTATATCCAAAAAAGGAAGATGTTGATTTATTAGTGAATGTTGTATATCATTGTGAATTAGTACTTAATTTAGGATCCACAATGGCACACGATTTTGCTGTTTTCAATAAGCCTTGTTTGTATTTTAAGTATAATCCAGAAAAAAACACAAAATGGTCTGTTAAAGATGTGTATCAGTATCACCATTTTACAAGTATGCAAGATTTAGATGCTGTAGGCTGGTTAGAAGACAAAAGTGAGATTACAACTAAAATATCAGAAGCATTAAAAAACCCATTATTAGTTGGAAAAGACAGAAGTCAATGGATGCAACGTATTGTTAGACATCCATTGCATGAAGCTTCTAGACTAATAGCAAAAACCTTAGTACCTTAAAACTTTCTATGATGCATATTGTTTATTTATCAGGAGAATACGCGCTTTGGGCCACGGGTGGTGTAGGCGTTTTTTTGCAAACTATTGGACGTGCTTTAGTTAAAAAGGGGCACGCTGTTAGTATTGTTGGTGTTGGAGTTGAGGATAAAGAAGTTGTACTAGATGATGAAGGAGTATCCATTTATAGACTTCCAAAAAACACAAGTAAATTGCCTAACTTTTATGTGAATTCAATGCGGATTCATAAAAAAGTATTGGCCTTACAAAAAGAGCTTCCCATAGACATCATTGAAACTGCTGAGGGTGGATTTGCATTTCTTCCAAAAAGCCATCCTGCTAAAAAAATAATACGTTTGCATGGCGGACATCATTTTTTTGCAGAAGCAGAAAACAGAGGTATCAATTTTAAAAAGGGAATTATTGAAAAACGCTCTTTTAAAAAGGCCGATGCTTTTATAGCAGTATCTGAATACGTGAAAATACATACGGCTAAGTTTTTAAGCTATCATGATAGATCAGTAGCTATTATAAATTACCCTATTAATACAAACATTGTTATTCCAGAAGTGACCATACAAGAAGATATTATTTTGTTTGCAGGAACTATCTGTGAAAAGAAAGGAGTGCGAGAGTTGCTACAAGCCTTTAAAATAGTAAGAGAAAAATATCCAACAAAAAAATTGGACTTATATGGAAGACTTAATTGGATGTATCCAAATGGCACTTTATATATAGATCAATTAAAACAAGATCTAGATGCTTCTTATTTTGAAAATGTAAGCTTTAAAGGAAGTATCCCTAGACATGAATTGGATGCAAAATATGCAGCAGCTTCACTATGTGTGTTTCCTTCTCATATGGAAACTCAAGGGTTGGTCTCTATTGAGGCGATGTTATTAGAAAAATTAGTTATTTTTTCTAAGTATGGACCTGGTCCAGAAACGATACAACATAAAGAAACTGGTTTGTTATGTGATGTGTATGATCCAATTGATATAGCTAATCAAATAGAATGGAGCATAACACATGAAGAGGAAGGGAATGAAATAGCAGCAGCTGGACGATTAAAAGTGAAAGAAAAATATAATTTGGAGCATATTACAGAAAAAAATATAGCTTTTTATAATACAATACTAAATGGCAATATATAATACATGCAAATTATGTAATGGAAGCATTGCAATAGTAAACGAAACATACAATCTTGTTGAATGTCAAGAATGTAAGCTTGTTTTTTGTAGTACTCAATTTACACAAGAAGCGTTTATTAAAACCTATGATGATTTATATAATGCCTCAACAGATAGTGTATATGCACGACATGCTGTAGCCGAGTTTAAAGAACTGAAAAGCGGAAAGCCAGTTCCTGTAGGATATAATCGATCTAGGCTTATTAAAAAGCATATTTTGAATGGAAAATGCACCTCTGTATTGGAAATAGGTAGTGGTGTTGGTTTGGTAGGGAAATATGTACAGCAAGCAGACGCAAATGTATATTATCAAGGCATTGAAATTGATCAAAAGGCTTTTGATAAATCACAAGAATTAGGCCTTAATACGTATCGTGCGGATTTTAGTCATATTGACACATTGGACAGAAAATTTGATGTCATCATGCTTTGGGAAGTAATTGAGCATTTACAAGATTTAAAGCAGTTTTTATCTCTAGCGCATAGTGCATTGAATGAAGGAGGAAGTCTTATTTTATCAACACCAAATTATTTAAAAATTCATAATTACCCGAACCGAAAAAAAGATCAAATTTTTCAAAATGAGCCTCCTATCCATCTTAACTTTTTTACCAAAGAGAATATGGTACATATTTTTACTGATGCTGGGTATTCAAAAAGCACTGCCAGCCTTAAAAAATTGCCCTATCTAGAACCTGCAAAAATGAAATTTTATAAAAATGCATTAAAAAGTGTGCTAGGTGGTTATCAAGGTCCCACCTTATATTTTGAAGCCTATAAATAATGAAAACAATTTTAATAGCTCATAATTTTTCTACAGTTTCAATAGCTTCCATGAGTTATGAGTTAGCGTATTTTTTGGCGAGAAAGGATATGCGCGTTATTTTTATTTCACACAAACCTTACTTTAAGAAACCCGAGCTTATAATAGAAGGAGCTGGTTCTATTAAACTGTATTCTTGGCCTACTCAAAATAGACCTACTTCATTTGCTGATGCAAGGTGGTATTATAAAATACATAGGACATACAAACCAGATGTGGTTATTGGACATTTTGTAGGAGCTAATATTACTGCTATGGTTTCAAAATTAGTTTCTCTATGGCAAACGAAGACACTTGTTTATTATCATACCGTTTCAGGGGCAATTACTGCAGATGTAACTCTGGATAAGCAAAAAATTAAAAAAAAACGTACTCGAAAAAAGTGGTTTTATAAATTGTTTACAGATGTAATAATTGCACCATCACAATTAGCAAAAGAGGATATGTTTTCGGTTTTTAAAATTTCAGAATGTATTGTTGTTCCTAATGCGATACCAGATAGGTATGTGGCTGATGAAGTACCCAAAGATGAGATTGTAATTTCGTATCTAGGGCGTATTTCTCCCACTAAAGGAGTACTTGAAATGGTCACTGCTTTTAATTCATATCAAGCAGAAGTCCCAAGCAGTAAACTACGTTTAAAGCTAGCAGGTAGTGGAGCCCTTGAAATTCAATTAACAACACTGTGTTTAAAGAACAAAAATGTTAGGTTTGTTGGCGGTATTACATATGATGCTGTAGATATCTTTTTAAGAAGCAGCCAGTATAGTATTATTCCTTCAAAGTTTGATAATCTACCTACGGCGGGCATTGAAGCACTGATGAATAATATTCCTTTGTTGATATCTCAAAATACTGGACTTACAAAATACATGACACATAAGAAAAACAGTTTTATCTTTACTCCAGAAATAGAGGCTATGAAAAGTCTATTTGCTGAAATTGAAACGTTTTCTAATAGAGACTTAATGGCAAAAGAAGCAAGAGCAGTTTTTGACGCTCACTTTTCTATACAGAACTATTGTGATTCTATTTTAGAGCTACTATAATGAAATTTGCTGTTATTACTCATGTGCCTCATATACCCTTTGAAAATACGTTTCAAGGCTATAGTGCCTATGTACGCGAAATGAATTTGTGGGCAAACAAAGTAGATGAATTACT
>JBNMOX010000070.1:0-6530 GCA_051275835.1 Patiriisocius sp. | reverse complement strand
TTTAATATGCCATCCTGCTTTTTCTAATAACCAATCAAACTGCCAGTCTTCAAATTCATGATAGTGTCTATCCCATTGATCTGTTTTACTTCTGTAAGCAGATGCAAACCATAATTTAAGAGGGACAGAGGCAATTAATTTTTCAGCTTTAATATCTTTAAGTACATTAAAAGGGGAGACAAGGTGTTCAAAAATTTCAAATGCTGTGACTACATTATAGCCATCTTTTTGAACTGCTTGCGTATTAATGTCTAAATCTTCTCCTTCTGTATTGGTAATTAAATACCCTTCTTTTTTTAAGATTTCTGAAAATGGATTCGGCACACCTAGATCAAGTATCGCGTTTTCTTTTGAGATATACTGCTCTAAAAATGCTTTGGTGATTTTATAACGTTTCTTGGGATATTTACCTTCGTACATGACTAAGCCTTGTAGACCATTGCATTAATATTCATTCCTGCACCAACACTAGCAAACATAATAAGGTCCCCTTTGTTTATTTGATGTCCTTCCATTTTGTTGTGAACTATTAAGTCGTAAAGAGTAGGCACTGTAGCTACGCTTGAATTACCTAATTTATTGATTGTCATAGGCATGATGTCTTTAGGTGTATCCATGTCAAACAGATCATAAAATCGCTTTACAATAGCCTCATCCATTTTTTCATTGGCCTGATGGATCAGTATTTTTTTTAAATCTTTAATGCCATATCCACTGGCATTAAGGCAATTTTTCATAGCATCTGGCACATGTGTTAGTGCGAAATTGTAGATCTTTCTGCCATGCATCTTTATGTACTTACGAGCATCTGTTTCTTCTAAGCTATTACTCTTTCCAAAGTAGATGAAATTCGCTTCTTCTAGTGTGTGGGTAGCTGAGTTATGCGATATGATTCCTACTGTGTCATCTCTGTTCTCTACAATAGCCGCTCCAGCTCCGTCACTATAAATCATAGAATCTCTGTCATGTGGATCTACGACTCTAGACAATGTTTCTGCACCTATTACTAAACATCTTTTGGCAATATTCGCTTTGATAAATGCATTGGCTTGTATCATAGATTCTAACCAACCAGGGCATCCAAAAAGCATATCATATGCTATACAAGATGGATTTTTTATTTTTAGATTACTCTTTACACGAGATCCAATACTTGGTACTGTGTCACTTTGTGAAGATCCATGTTTTACATCTCCATAGTTGTGGGCTACAATAATATAATCTAAGGTTTCGGGATCAATATTAGCATTGTCAATTGCCTTTTGAGCTGCAAAAGATGCGATGTCTGATGTCGTATATTCTTTTTGAGCGTACCTTCTTTCGGCAATTCCAGTTATAGCTTTGAATTTTTCAATAATTACACTGTTTTCATGGGCGAAGTTTGACCCGTCTTCATTGTAAAAGTTGTTATCTTCAAAATCTTTATTGACAGCAATTCCTTTGGGGATATAACTACCTATCCCTGTAATGGTAACACCCATAGTGTGGTTTTTTGGCTAAATTAGGAAAAAGAACGCAGTAAATATGCTAAATGATGTGCAAATATTGTACTTTATCGTATTGTTGTTTTAAGACATTTAAAATAAAACATCCTCAATTTTAGCTAACTAAAATGAGGATATTTTAATATTGTTGTTGTTTTAGGCGTCCATGTATTCTTCTATGGGTGCACAGGTACATATTAAGTTTCTATCGCCATACGCATCATCAACACGACGTACACTTGGCCAGAATTTATTATCACTAACATATGCTAAAGGAAATGCAGCTTGTTGTCTTGTATATGGAAATTCCCATATATCTGCTGTGAGCATTGCTTGTGTATGCGGTGCATTTTTCAATAGGTTATTAGGCTCTTCTTTGTCTGCAGCATCAATTTCTTTACGAATAGAAATCATCGCGTCACAGAAACGATCTAACTCTTGCAGGCTTTCACTTTCTGTAGGCTCAATCATCATGGTTCCTGCTACTGGAAATGAAACGGTAGGTGCATGGAAACCATAATCCATTAAACGCTTTGCAATATCTACCACTTCAATACCTTGTTCTTTAAATGGGCGACAATCAATAATCATTTCATGGGCTGCACGTCCTCGTTCTCCTGCATACAATACATCAAAATGCCCATTCAATCGTTCTTTGATATAGTTAGCATTTAAGATAGCAAACTCTGTAGATTTTTTAAGACCGTTTTCACCTAACATACAGATATAAGCATAGCTAATTAAGCAAGCCAATGCACTACCCCAAGGGGCTCCAGATATAGCAGTTATAGCATGTTCTCCTCCTGTTTCAATTAATGGGTTGCTCGGTAAAAATGGCACCAATTGTTTGGCGACACAAATGGGACCTACACCAGGACCTCCACCCCCGTGAGGAATAGCAAATGTTTTGTGTAAATTTAAATGACATACATCTGCTCCAATAGCTCCAGGGTTTGTTAATGCTACTTGTGCATTCATGTTGGCACCGTCCATGTAGACTTGACCTCCATTTGCATGTATTAAACTTGTAATTTCTTTAATAGCACTTTCATACACACCGTGTGTAGAAGGATATGTGACCATAAGTGCGGCAAGGTTGTCTTTATGCTCTTCTGCTTTAGCGCGTAAATCATCAACATCAATATTTCCTTCTTCTGTAGCTTTGGTAACGACTACTTTCATCCCTGCCATTACAGCACTTGCAGGATTAGTTCCATGTGCAGAAGACGGAATTAAGCAAATGTTTCTATGATGATCTCCCCTAGACTCATGATACGCACGAATCACCATCAAACCTGCATATTCTCCTTGAGCACCACTATTGGGTTGTAATGAAGTTCCTGCAAATCCTGTGATTTCTGTAAGTTGTTGTTCTAGTTTTTTCAACATAGCTTGGTATCCACCTGCTTGTTCTGTAGGAACAAATGGATGTATGTTGCCCCACTTAGGGTCACTTAATGGAAGCATTTCTGCTGCGGCATTTAATTTCATTGTACAGCTTCCTAAAGCAATCATAGAATGATTTAATGCCAAATCTTTACGCTCCAATCTTTTCATGTAGCGCATCAATTCTGTCTCACTGTGGTAGCTATTAAATATCTCATTTTCTAGAAATGGAGTATGTCTTGCAATGCTTTCTGGAATAGCATTGCCACTAATTATTTCTGAGATTTCAAAAGACTCTTTATGGTTCGCTTCAGCAAATAAGGCAATAATTTTGTTGAGGTCTTTTAGTGTGGTGGTTTCGTTTACCGATATAGAAACAGTTTCTGCATCTGGGTAATAGAAATTCATTTGTTTAGATTCGCTTAAGAATTTGATTTTACTCGCATCAGTTTTAATAGCGATGGTGTCAAAATACGTTTCGTTTGCTTGATATAAACCTAATTTTTCTAATGCGTTTGCAAGAGTAGCTGCATGATTATGTACTTTGTTCGCGATATAACCTAAGCCTTTAGGCCCATGATATACAGCATACATTCCTGCCATAACAGCCAATAAAACTTGTGCAGT
The DNA here is from genome assembly GCA_051275835.1 of Patiriisocius sp. Lineage (GTDB taxonomy): Bacteria > Bacteroidota > Bacteroidia > Flavobacteriales > Flavobacteriaceae > Patiriisocius. The sequence continues at coordinate 3,033 of JBNMOX010000070.1, read as the reverse complement.
ACAAATATTACTAGTGGCCTTATCTCTTTTTATGTGTTGTTCCCGTGTTTGTAGGGCCATGCGTAATGCGCGGTTACCGTTTGTGTCTTTAGTGACACCAATAATACGTCCTGGGATATTACGCTTGTAAGCCTCTTTGGTTGCAAAGTAAGCTGCGTGTGGGCCTCCGTATCCTAGCGGAATTCCAAATCGCTGTGTAGTACCTACCACAACATCAACTCCAAAAGATCCCGGAGCTTCCAATTTTACCAAACTCAAGATGTCTGCAGCAACGGCTACTTTTATTTGATGTTCGTTTGCTTTGGCAACAAAGGCTTTAAAGTCATGTACTCTACCACTTTTACCAGGGTATTGCAGTATAGCAGCAAAAAAGTCTGTTGAAAAATCAAATGTTTCATGATTTCCTATGACTAATTCTATACCAATTGGTGTAGCTCTGGTTTGTAGTAAAGAAAGTGTTTGAGGTAAAATATCTTCTGAAACAAAAAACTTGTTTAGGCCATCTTTTTTCTGCTGGCGCTCTCTAACAGCAAATAATAATGCCATTGCTTCTGCAGCTGCAGTACTCTCATCAAGTAAGGATGCATTCGCCAATTCCATACCTGTAAGGTCTGTAACCATGGTTTGGTAATTGAGCAATGCCTCCAAACGTCCCTGTGCAATTTCTGCTTGATACGGAGTATAGGCAGTGTACCAACCTGGGTTTTCAAGAATATTTCTCTGTATAACTGGAGGTGTAATGGCTTGATGATATCCTAAACCAATATAGGTTTTGAATACTTGGTTTTTTGAAGAAAGTTCTGTAATATGTTCTAAGTATTCTTGCTCACTCATAGCAGTCTCTAGTATTAGATCCTGTTCCAAACGAATGTCATTTGGAATGGTTTCAAAAATGAGTTGCTCCATGCTTTCTGCACCAACGGTGTTAAGCATTTTTTGAAGGTCTTTTTTACGTGGACCAATATGTCTAAGGGCAAAAGAGTCTGTATTCATCGTGTTTTCCTTTTATCGGAAATGGTATTAATTAAACATATATCTAGTTGTGTTTTAAGGCGTTTATTTTTTAAAAATAAATCAAAAAAAGACGCTTTAAAAGCGGGATCAAAAATACAACATAAAAGAAATAAAAAGAGAATGTTTAACATTTTACCAACGATTACTTTTCAACCAAAAATGGAGGTTACTAACATTCTTTTGTAAAAAGGGGTGTTGTATGTTGTTTTTCAAGATGTAGAATATGTAATTTTATGAAGTGAAAATACTAAGATCTCTTTTTGATTTTTACATACAAAGTAGTATTCATGTTGCGCTAGCGGTAACAGCATTGGTGTATGTAACAACATTCGAATTTGGCATAACAATACCTGCTGCCTATTATTGGGTTGCCTTTTTTGGAACTATAACGGGTTATAATTTTATTAAATACGCAGAAATTGCTGGATTGCAGCACAAAAGCTTGATTACTAGCTTGCGAAAGTTACAAGTGTTTTCTTTGTTTATTTTTTGTTTACTTGTGTTTTTTTTGTTCCAATTAAACAAAGAGACGTTATTAGTCATTGGTTTTTTTAGTCTTTTCACTGTACTGTATGTGATTCCTTTTATATACCGAAAAAACTTTCGCACCCTCCGTGGTGTTAAGGTGTTTATTGTTGCCTTAGTGTGGGCTGGTGTTACTGTATTGGTTCCTGTATTCCAGATAGACCGTTTAGGAACCGATTTTTGGCTTTCTTTTGCGCAGCGATTTTTTATTGTATTGGCACTCATAGTCCCTTTTGAAATAAGAGATCTACAAGAAGACGGAGTTGATTTGAGAACATTTCCGCAGTTGTTTGGTGTTAAAAAAACGAAAGGGATAGGCTTTTTTCTGCTAGTACTTATCATGGTACTGGAAGGATTTAAAAATCAAATCACTGCAGGTGGTGTAGGAGTTCTTTTTGTGATTTGCAGTCTTATTGGAATGAGTATCCTACGTACTAAAATAAAACAATCGGAATACTTTGCATCCTTTTGGGTAGAAAGTATTCCGATTGTTTGGGGAATGGTATTGTTTTTATTTTGCCATTTCTTGACGTAAGCGCTCTTTTAAAGCAGCTTTCGTCTCTAGAGGCATTGTTTTAACATCACTCTTTTTAAATATGTTCGATAATTGTGTATTTCGTGCTGTATATTTACGGCACGCTCTGCAATGTATCAAGTGAATATTCAATTTAATTAACTCCAAAAAAGAAGCTTCCTTATATTGATTTTTATCACAGCTGTGATTTGCTTCCTCGCATTGTAAAAATATACTCATAAACGTTATAACCAATTTTGTTCTAGGCAATCTGCCATTGCTATCCTTGCTCTATGGATAATTACCCATAGATTAGACGGAGTAATACTATATTCATGACAAATTGCTTCTGTATCAAAATTGTTTATTGTTTTCATTTTGAAAATTGCAGCCTGTTTTGGGTTTAATGTATCTAGACATTTATGAATGGCACTTCCTAGCTCTTCGTTTTCCATCTCATCTTCAGCAGTCTTGTCATAAGGGTCACTTACGCGTTCTTCTAGCCAGTCACCTTCAGCATCTTCGCTCCTGTAGTTCATGCGAACTTCTGCCTTTCCTTTATTGCTATTGGTTTTTCTATAGTGATCAATAATCTTACGTTTCAAAATAGAAATAAGCCAAGTTCTTTCGCTGGCTTCTCCTTTAAAATTTGGCGCAGATTTTAAACCAGCAAAGAAAGTTTCAGATATTAGGTCTTGTGCTACTTCATGATCATTTACTCTCACAATAGTATAATTGTAAAGATAATCACTATAGCGATCTACCCATTGATCTGCATTAATAACATGATTTGTCATATCCGGTAAAAATAGCAAAGTTTAATGAACTAAAATAATCTCTTTCGAGCAAACTCCTTCAAGTAAGCTCATATTTTTATCATATTCTCTCGAAAGTATAGCAGTTAGTTTTATTTTTAATTTAAATTTATAAAATGAGAAAGATTATATTATTATTATTATTTGTTACTGTATCATTACAAG
>JBNMOX010000069.1:0-6652 GCA_051275835.1 Patiriisocius sp. | reverse complement strand
CCTTCACGTAATACATCAATTTCATAACCAGTCAATTGACCTGCTAGTCTAATATTATGTCCTCCACGACCAATTGCTTTACTTACTTCTTCAGGACGTAAAATTACTTCAGCCCGTTTTGTTTCTTCATTAATTTTAATGGAAGTCACTTTTGCTGGGCTTAATGCACGTGTAATAAACAAGTTAAGATTCTCTGTATAATTGATTACATCAATATTTTCATTTCCTAATTCACGAACAATTCCGTGAATCCTAGAACCTTTCATTCCTACACAAGCACCTACTGGGTCAATACGGTCATCATAACTATCTACAGCTACTTTGGCCTTTTCTCCAGGAATACGCACTACTTTCTTCACGGTTATTAAACCATCAAACACTTCTGGGATTTCTTGTTCAAATAATTTCTCCAAAAATATAGGATTCGCACGTGACATAATAATAGACGGCTTATTTCCCTTCAATTCAACACTTTCAATAATTCCACGAACGTTGTCTCCTTTTCTAAAGAAATCTGAAGGAATTTGCTTGTCTTTTGGCAAGATAATCTCATTTCCATCATCATCCAACAAAATTACAGCTCTATGACGTATATGATGCACTTCTGCCGTATAAATATCACCTTCTAAGTCTTTAAACTGTTTGTAGATGATCGTATTGTCGTGTTCATGAATTTTTGAAATCAAGTTTTGACGTAATGCCAAGATAGAACGACGTCCTAAATCAATTAACTTCACTTCTTCCGAAACATCTTCTCCTAAATCAAAATCATCTTCAATCTTACGTGCTTCTGTCAATGAAATTTCCTCGTTAGGATCCATTACATCTCTATCATCAACAACGATACGATTTCTCCAAATCTCTAAATCCCCCTTATCCGGGTTTACAATAATATCAAAGTTATCATCACTTCCGTATTTCTTTTTTAGGGCATTTCTAAAAACCTCTTCCAGTATCGCCATAAGCGTTACTCTATCTATTTGTTTATCGTCCTTAAATTCTGAAAACGAATCAATTAACGCTAAATTTTCCATAATTTTTAATTAAATGTTACCATAACTTTTGCTTCTACAATATCTGTGTAAGGCAGTACCGCTTTTTTCTGCACGGTTACTTTTCCTTTTCCAACGGGTTTTGGCTCACGAGCTTTCCACTCAAGCGTCACCTCATTTTCTGTTGTTTCTGTGATTTTCCCTTCAAGAGTCTCACCTTGCGCGGTCTTTACCTGAAGGTTTCTACCAAGATTTTTCTTGTATTGCCTTGGCATGCTTAGGGGTCGCGAAACACCTGCAGACAAAACATCCAATGAAAAATCTTCTTCTTCTCTATCTAAATTGTGTTCTATCGCTCTACTAATTGCAATACAATCCTCTACAGTTACTCCCTCATCACCATCAATGATAACTGCAATCTTATTGTCTGAACCGATCTCCATATCAATTAAAAACAAGTGCGAATGCTCTTTCAACGCTTCATTTAATAATTGGTTTACTTTTTCTCTCATTAAATTTTGGTTATAAAAAGAGGGGACTAGCTGTCCCCTCTCTTTTTCGTCATAAATTCGGTGCAAATATAGTACTTTATTTGATATTAAAAAAACTGTAGTGCAGCACATTATTTTTTTGTACCTTCATAATACGATAATCTCTTCGGAAATTTCTAAAAACAGCTTTATTCCTGAAATATTAAAACGCGAACCTAGCTCCTTTAATATTAAATTCTAAACTTGTTTGCTAGTTAATATTTCAGAAGTGTTTTAAAACCATAATTTCAAAAAACAGCCTATGAAACGCATCCTTGTTCCAACAGATTTTTCATCACAAGCAGAAAACGCATTAAAAGTAGCCGTAGAAATAGCAACCAAACACGATAGTGAAATCTTTCTATTACACTCTCTTGATATGCCTTCTCTAATACGCGGTGTGCAAAACAATGCAAGTATGCCAGAATCCTTATATTTTATTAAGCTAGCAGAAAAAAACTTTGCAACCTTATTGGAAAAAGACTACTTAGGTCCAATAGAGATCCATGAAGCCATTGGACATGATGAAATTTATAACGACATCAATAGAACCGTAGAGGAACAAGAAATTGATCTTGTTATTATGGGATCTCATGGGGCAAATGGTTTTAAAGAACTTTTTATTGGAAGTAATACAGAAAAAGTGGTGCGTACTGCTGCAGTACCTGTGTTGGTCATTAAAAATGAGCACAACCATCTTGATATAAAAGATTTTGTATTTGCTACAGACTTTGGAGAAGAGAGTCGTTGGAGCTTAAATGAAGCGCAAAAATTTGCGAAAGTAGTAGGTGCAAAAATGCATTTATTATATGTTAATACTCCTGCTGGCTTTAAGACTACAGAAGATAGTATGGAACTCATGCAAAAATTCGTAAAAGATATTGATTCAGATAATTACACCCTTAATATACACAATGCATTTTCTGTAGAAAAAGGAATTTTACAGTTTGCCAAAATGAAAGACGCACAACTCATTGGTATGAGTACGCATGGTCGTAAGGGTTTATCACATTTCTTTAATGGAAGTATTAGTGAAGATTTAGTAAATCATGCTAACATGCCAGTAATTACTTTTAAGATACAATAATACAGGGTGTTTGCACCTCCACTAATCTAAACTCCTTTGGATTAATTTATATAAAGGCTAAGATGTAGTGGAGATGTGTAACCCTTAATACACTAAAGACACTTCTCTTTCTCTTAGCACTACTATATATAAAAACAAATCACCTTAAATCAATTAAGGTAACCGGCTTTCTACTCATTTTAGGAAAGCGAACTGCATTTAATGTTTTTTTATCATGAAATTCAACGCTAGGAGTCACACGTAACTTAGCTCTAAAATGATCTTTTATATCTTGAAGGAATGTTTCACTTTCTTGACTTGTTGCGATTTTAATTAAAATTTCATCCGTACCAACATCATTGTGTGATATTTCTATCACAAAAGAATCAATACCTTCTAGCGAATTCAATACATTATACATTGCTGGCGGATATAAAGTGGTCCCTTTATACTTAATCATTTGCTTTTTTCGGCCAACAACTGGACCTAAACGCATGGTATTTCTACCACAATGACAAGAACTAGTATGCGCTTGTACCATATCTCCAGTTTTAAAGCGTAATAATGGCATCGCTTCTACACCTAATGTTGTAATGACCAACTCTCCTACTTCTCCTTGGGAAACTGGATTGTTTTCATCATCTAGTATTTCAGCAATAATGAGTTCTGGATGATGATGCCCCCCTTGATGCTCGCCACATTCATTAAAAGCAGTACTCATTTCTGTACTAGCATAGGTAGAATACAAGCTAATATCCCAAGAGGCTTTAATCTTGGTTGCCAAGATATTATGAGAAAAATCTTTATTTCTTATAGGCTCTCCAATACAAATAGCACCTTTAACACTGCTACTTGCTAAATCAATACCATTAGATTGTGCAAATTCTATCATTTTCAACAAAAAGGAAGGCACGCAAATAAGATATGTAGGACTAAACTTTCTAATACTATCCCATTGCAATTCTGGAATACCACTCCCAACACGAATAATACCAGCCCCTAGTTTTCTTGCACCTAGAAAATAAGCCAAGCCAGCCATAAACCTTCGGTCCATAGTCGTCATGAGTTGCATAACATCTTCCTGTTTTACCTCAGCACAGGCAAAAGAGATTGCCTCATTATAAGCCAAACGCTCTAAGTCTTTTTCAGATAAGACAAATGTTACAGGTTCACCCATGGTTCCTGAAGTAGTTACATAATCTATAATCTTACCCTTTGGTACACAAATAAAATCATCATTGTATTGCTGTAATTGATCTTTGGTTGTGAGAGGTAACGTTTGTAAATCTGCTACTGTTTTTATCTTGTTTAGATCAATATCATGGCTAGCAAAAACTTTTTTATAATAAGCAGAATTTGAACCCACATAGGCAAGCATTTTTTGCATTTCTTCTTCCTGAATGGCTTTTATTTTTGCTAAAGATGCTGTTTCTATTTTTGGAATCATGGTGGATATATTGTAGGTAACTTAATAGTTCTCGAATGCACTCGAACAGACAAAAGTGTTTTTCAAATGTAATATTTATCTTTTGGATTTTCTTTTTGCCTTCTTGATATACTTCGCTAGGTTTTCTTGATCTGGAACGGTAGTAATCTCTTTAGTTTCTGAAATTTTAAAGGCTGCCAATGCTTTATGATATTGTTTTTGTTCAAAATAATACCTTCCTGCCAAGTAATGTGATTTCCAGTATGCTGTATTTTTAGTTTGTAATTGTTGTAAAAAATCTTCAGAAACCTTGGCGTCATTTTCTAGCACAGTTTCCATGGTTCGCTCTAGAATTCGATATTCTTCATAGTTTGTATACGCCTGTGTATCTAAAAAAGGGTCTTTAGGAATTAGCAAATATTCCTCTGAAAGACTCGTGCTTTGCGGGTTACCCTCTCTATTTGCAAATACATCATCCAAATCATAAGCAACAAAAGCTCCCATTTGATAAGGATTAGAAGATACCCAAACTTTTCGTTGTTTGGGTTTAAAGACAATACCATGATGTGCCAGCAATTGATTTAAGGCCTTCTCATTTCCGAAGCCAATAGGAACTCCATTTTTCCCCTCTTTATTACGCAATAAAGCGACTGCATCTCTTACCGTTATGGCACCTTCATCTTCTTTCAAAATCTCATTCATGCGTTCAAAACGATACAGCGTATGACTTTCGGCAATACTCTTAGCATTGCGTTTGTCATTTGCATAGGCATCACTTTGAAAGTGATTACTACAGACCAATTGATTGGCATTGGAGACTTCGTACACGCTAAAATTCTTAGGAGACACTTCAATCAAAACTGCTTTTCCATCCTGCGCACTCCCCACCATGATCGTTTCACTTACAAAAACATCTCTTTTTTTAGCAATGGCAATAGCCTCTTCTATGTTGGAGGCGTATTGTAAAATCTCTTTGCTCAATAAAGAAATTGGTGTTTTTGCAAGGAGTGGTATTTTAGATTTTGATGCGTTAATAGTCACTGTTAGTCCTTCCAGATTCATTCCAGATGCAACACCAGTAAAGCCACCCCAAGTAACACTCATATATGGATGCCCTTGCTCTGGATTTATAAAGGCAATAATTTTTTGCTTTGCAAACTCGTCACCTGCATAAAAATCGAAATTACGGCCAATGATGAGTTCACCATCGTCTGTTTTATCCCCCCAAGCAGCAAAAGAAGAACAACCCACCAATGCCAAATCTTGTAAGGCATGTCCAATATCATGTGCGCCGTGCATATATAATGCGCGCAAATAAGGGGGTGCTATGTAATTAAACTCTTGAGAAGCATATCTGGAAACTCCGTAGATCTCTGTTTTATATTCTGGGGTAACATGTAAGTACATTTTACGGTTATACCATTTCAAAAAATGCCTTAAAAAAGACTGGCGTGTTCCTGGAGACACTAGGTCATCAATTTTATTTACAAAAATTCGTTCTTGGGTTTCCATAAGTTCTTGGCTAAGAATTCCCATAATTAACCCACGCTCAAGTGGATCTCCTTCGACATACAATTCCCATAACCCTTGTTGGTTTCGAGTTAAAAAATTGTTGCCAACATGATAAGTACTATCATTTATTTGAACACGAACTGGAACATTATTATTATAGGCATTAATATCTGGTAAATCTTTTAAAGATTTTTGTATTCCGCAAGAGGCAAACAGTAACAGGATACCGATATTTACAACTATCAAAGAAAGAAATTTACACCTCATCTGGATGCCCTTTAACTACCTTATTTGCCTCCATCACTTTACCTACAAGGTACTCTTGACCTAAAATAGAAGAGCAGGTAAGCATACCACTAATAGTTACACCTAAAATGCCGTGCATATTTAAACTCGCACCCGTAAAGTATAGGTTTTTGATCTTTGTTTTTGGTGAAAGCATTGACATCATGGCGTTATCTACATCTTTAACATAACCATACATAGCGCCATTGTTACACGAAATATAGTCGCGATATGACAAAGGCGTTGAAGAATATACGGCTTGAGCACACTCCCGTATATTAGGAAATTTCTTCTCTAACTCTACCAAAAATTGTTCTTCCTTCTCTTTTTTAAACGCTTCATAAGTCTGTCCTCTGTCGTTTTTATCTGCAGCTGTATTAAAGGTGTTTTCCCAAGGAAGCATTTCATCATAATTCATGAAAGTCATGGCTGTTATGGTGTCTCCAAAACCGTCATTGTTTTTACGAATACTCATAGAGACCATATAGGCCTCAGGCCAATTTTCTTCTTTATAATTGTGTAAATCCCAAACACCATCTTGGTTTTTATAATGATAGAAATTTTTATTTTGGTATGGAAAAGTTCCAGGTTTTAGAACAATGTACAGACTAAAAGCTGCAATAGTACTTTCTAGGCTCTCAATTCTTTTTACATAGCTCTTACGCAAGTTCTCCTCCCCCACCATTTTAATGGTTACTTTAGGTTCTATATTAGAGATAAAAAGATCACCACAAACTGTTTTTCCATTTGCGGTTACAGCAGCTTTCACTTCTTTATCTTCTATTATAAAATCTACAACTTCATGTTTTTTAAAAGCCTCACCACCATGCTCCTTGAATCT
>JBNMOX010000068.1:0-6653 GCA_051275835.1 Patiriisocius sp. | reverse complement strand
TTTATGAAACACCTTCTTTTTTGTGTTGCCTTGTTCATCACTACGGCGGCTTTTGCACAAGAATTTACAATTACTGGAACGCTTACAGATGCAATAGATGGGAAACCTTTAGAATCTGCTACCGTCTATATAGAAAAACCCAAAGACTCCACCCTTATTACTTATACCATTACAAATAGAAAGGGTGGATTTGAACTCATTGGAGATACCGGAGTTTCAAACGTGAATGTCAATATTAGTTTTATAGGCTATGCAGCATACAAACAGTCTATTTCTTTGGCTACTGGCCGAACTATTAAACTCGATACTATTAGGTTAGCACAAGCGGTAGAAAGTTTGGATGGAATTACCATCAAAGGAGCTCGTGCCCCTATAACCATAAAACAGGATACGCTAGAATTTAATGTAGCTTCTTTTAAAACAAAGAAAGATGCTAGTGTAGAAGATTTATTAAAAAAACTTCCTGGAGTGGCTGTAGATGCCGAAGGTAATATTACCGTAAATGGGAAACCAGTAAATAAAGTATTAGTAAATGGGAAGCCCTTTTTTGGAGATGATCCTACCATTGCTACTAGAAATCTCACCAAAGAAATTGTAGAGAAAATTCAAGTAACAGATACCAAAACCGATAGTGAAGCATTTACTGGGGAAGCTGGTGATGATGAAAACAAAACCATTAATATTACGATAGACGAAGAAAAAAACCAAGGTATTTTTGGACGGGTTGCTGCAGGTGGAGGAACCGATGAAAGATTTGAATTTGCAGGTTTAGTAAACTATTTTGATAACGATTTACGTATTAGTGTGCTAGGAGGTGGAAACAATACGAACTCTCCTGGATTTAGTTTTGGAGAACTCAATAAAATGTTTGGAGGTGCTCGCTATGTTTCTGTCAGTGATGGAGGTGCTATTAATTTTGGTGGTAGAAATTTTGGAGGGGGCCAGGGTATTACAAACTCAAGAGTTGGAGGTGCTAATTTTGCTAATAACTTTACGGAAAACACAGAGATAACAGCAGATTATTTTTACTCGGCATCCAATTCATTTAATGAGGAAATAAGAAATAGAGAAAACATTTTACCAGACGATCGTTACTTCTCAGAAGCTACTTCTAGTAACAATAGCGAGTCTGATGGGCATAGGGTAAACCTTAATTTTAAAACTGAAATAGATTCTACATTTCAAATAAATATAAGACCTCAATTTGGGTATACTTCAGCATCTTCAAGAAATACAGAGAACGAATCTTCTAGAACAGTTGATGGTGCATTAACGAACGAATCTTCGACGAATCAAATTTCAGAAAACATACGTAAAACCTTTCAAAATGATCTTACACTAACGAAGCGTTATGGAGGCAAAGGTGGTTTTGTGCGTTTGGAAATTGAAAATGATATTAGTCAAGATGATTCAGATGGTCGTTTGATGAGTAACACCGAAATTTTTGGAGATACGCCAGAAACTATTATAAGAAACCAAAGTACTCAAGGAGAACAAAGCAGCAATCAATATACCATTACTACGCGTTTTAGGTATCCTATTTTGGCCAAAAAGCTCTTTGTAGATGTACGATATGAATATGAAAATGACAAGCGTGAAGATGTGCAGCGTGTGTTTGATTTTGATGATATAACACAAGATTTTTCGTTATTTAACCTAGAACAAAGTACGGAATTTGAAAATACAGATGAAAGTTCCAAACCAGAAATAGGAATGAGTTATAATGATGAAAAATTGAGAATGGGTGTACGCGCTGGATATGTGTTTAGGACCTTGAAAAGTAATGATGCGCTAAGGGATATAGCCTTTGATAATGATTTTAGTGCACTAGAAATGAATGCTAGATTAAGTTATAGATTTAATCAGAAATTTAGCATGTATAGTAGTTATCGTTTGAGTAACAGAGCTCCAACTGTAGGACAATTGTCACCTTATATTAATGTGTCGAATCCTTTAAATATAAGACAAGGAAATCCAAATTTGAGCCCGTCAAATGCACATACCATGTATGTTGGAGTGAACAACTATGATTATCAAACAAGGTCTGGTTTTTATTCCTATGGAAACTTTGATATTACCAATGATGCGGTTGTTGCAAAAACAATAACTGATGAAAATTTTGCACGAAACACAACCTATACCAATGTCAATGGTAACTATAGAATAGGCGCTAATCTTGGTTATGAAAAGAAAATAAAGATGGATAGTATTAGGACTATTGGTTATGATGTTGGGGCCAATATCAATACCAATAAAACGATCAATTTTAATAATGACGTTCAGTATGCAAGTACTACAACAAGTTTTGGTCCTAACGTAGGATTGGATTTTATTTGGGAAGATATTTTAGAAATAAGTCCTTCATACAACTTAAATTACAGTAAAAATACCTTTGATATTGATGAATTTGAAGCGCAAGAATTTCTACAGCATAATGCCCGTTTACGAACTAGTTTAAGTTTGTTTAAACACCTTACTTGGGATAATGATTTGCGCTATAATTATAATCCAGATGTGGCAGATGGCTTTCAAACAAGTGCTGTGTTTTGGAATAGTACGGTGTCTTATGCTGTATTAAATGACAGTGGCTTAGTTACACTAAAGGCCTATGATATTTTAGATCAAAATACAAATGCCCGTAGATCGTCATCTGCAGATTATATTCAAGATGTACAGAGTACTGTCTTGCAACAATATTTTATGATAAGTTTTAGCTATAAGTTTAATACCTTAGGTAAAAAAGGAGAGACAAATAATGATGGAATGTGGTTTGACTAAATGTTAATTAAGTTAAAAGGATACAAGCAATGGTAATCATGGCTGGCACCGTTTGCACATACAATATTTTTTTGGAGGCAGTTAAAGTTCCATACATTCCTGCCACAGCTATACAGCCTAAAAAGAAAAGCGCAATGTTTGCGCTCCATGTTGGATCGGTGATAAAGAAGGTCCAAATCAATCCTGCTGCTAAGAAGCCGTTATATAGCCCTTGATTGGCTGCCATGGCTTTGGTAGGTGTAAACAAATCTCTAGGAAAGTTTCTAAACACTTTAGGACCACGTGTTTCCCAAGCAAACATTTCAAACCATAAAATGTATAGATGAATAAAAGCAATGAATCCTATAAAGATGTTGATGAGTAGTTGCATAATGTTTTTTTAGATTTAGTACGCATAATTTTTACTTCATTTCTGGAATAGCAATATAAGTGTCATCTCCAGGTACTTTTGGGAATTTTTTATATTTCCAATCTTCTTTTGCTTTGACTAGTTTGTCCTTGTCATGAGATACAAAATTCCATAGTAAATAAGGTTCTTTTTTTAGTGGTTCGCCCCCAAAAAGTAATACCTGTGTTCCAGCAGCTACACATATTTTACATTGCTCATTCGTTTTACTAATAAGCATTTGTCCCGCACCTACTTTAGTATCCTGGTCTATAATTTCTCCTGTTACAATTACGAAGGCAACTTCTCCTTTTAATTGTCCTCTAAGGTCTATGGTCGTGTCTTTTTCTGCAGTGATATCTACCATAAATAATGGCGAATATCCCTGCAGCGGAGATGACTTACCGAAGGCATTTCCAGCAACTAATTTTAGTGTTAAGGAATCCTTTTTCCAGGTAGGGATGTCTTTGTTGGCATAGAAATTAAAGTGCGGTGTTATATCTTCTTTATCAAAGGGCAGTGCTACCCATATCTGATAACCATGCAGGGTAAATGTTTCCGTGCTTCTTTTTCTTTTGGGGGTTCGTTCTGTGTGTGTAACGCCGCTTCCAGAAGTCATAAATCCAACATCGCCTGGTGTTATGATTTGTACACTGCCAATGCTGTCTTTGTGTTCTATTTCACCTTCAAGAAGATAGGTGAGTGTGCTAAGACCAATATGTGGGTGTTGATCTACATCTACATAATTTCCATTACCAATGATTGCGGGACCCATGTGATCAATGAAGATGAAAGGGCCAACTTGTCTTTTTTTTCGGAATGGTAATAACCGACCAACCATAAAAGACCCAAGTTCAGTTTGACGTTCATTGATGATAAGCGTGTTATTTGCCATAGAATGCTTGTATGATTTTTATAAAGATACCCAAAATCAAAATATATCGACATCAAAAAACCCCAACCAAAAAAGGAAGGGGTTTTGTGTATTTAAAATTTCAGAAATATTTAATCTTTCAACAAGCCTCTAGAAATTACTATTTTTTGAATTTCACTAGTTCCTTCATAGATTTGTGTGATTTTAGCATCACGCATCATACGTTCTACGTGGTATTCTTTTACAAAACCGTTACCGCCGTGTACTTGTACTGCCTCGACTGATACTTCCATCGCTACTTTACTGGCTTTTAATTTTGCCATTGCGCTAGACATGTCATAGTTATGTCCATTGTCTTTATCCCAGGCAGATTTATATACTAAATAACGAGCTGCTTCAATTTCAAGGTGCATGTCGGCCAATTTAAAAGCAATGGCTTGGTGGTTACAAATTTCTGTACCAAAGGATTTGCGAATTTTTGAATAATCGCGAGCCAATTCATAGGCTCCACCAGCAATTCCTAGGGCTTGTGCTGCAATACCAATTCGCCCTCCAGAAAGGGTCTTCATGGCGAATTTAAAACCAAAACCATCTTCGCCAATTCTATTTTCTTTAGGTACTTTAACATCATTAAAGTTTAGCGTGTGGGTGTCACTACCTCTAATACCTAATTTATCTTCTTTTGGACCTACTTCAAAACCTTCCCATGTCTTTTCAACAATAAAAGCGTTGATACCGTGATGCCCTTTTTCTCTGTCTGTTTGTGCTATCACTAAATAAAAGTCTGCACTTCCACCATTGGTAATCCAGTTTTTGGTACCGTTTAAGATGTAGTGATCTCCTTTGTCTATAGCTGTAGTTTGTTGCGATGTTGCATCACTTCCTGCTTCTGGTTCGCTCAAGCAAAAGGCACCAATAGATTCTCCTGTTACTAATTTGGTTAAATATTTTTGTTTTTGTTCTTCAGTTCCGTATTGTTCAATTCCGTAACAAACCAATGAGTTGTTTACAGAAACAATAACGGAACAGGAAGCATCTACCTTGCTTAATTCTTCTACAACAATAGCATAACTAAGAGTGTCCATACCGCCACCGCCGTATTTTGGATCTACCATCATACCCATGAAGCCAAGCTCCCCCATTTTTTTAACTTGCTCCGTTGGAAACTCTTGTTTGTTGTCACGTTCTATAACACCTGGAAGCAATTCTAATTTTGCAAAATCACGAGCTGCCTCGCGTATCATAAGGTGTTCTTCAGAAAGAGTAAAGTCCATAGTTTTTTTGTTTAAAATTCAATAAAATCTAACATTTGCAAAGATAGTTGTAAAAAGAGAATTCTCAAAAGAACATTTGTTGTCAGATATGTAAATTTAAAGTCGTTAAAATACATATTTTGAAATGGGAGCATTATTCTGTTACAGTATTATGATTTGCTATGTAATGCATAGTGTTTTTGTAGTATGCGCGCACGCTATAGAAACTTTTTATTTGTGTTGCGTGCTATTCCATTTTTTTCATCATATTTAGGGTATGATAAAGCAAACTTACAAAGTGTTGGGCGTAATGAGTGGTACCTCTCTAGATGGAATTGATTTGGCGGTTTGTTATTTTGATATTCAAAAAAAAACGACCTATCGTATTGAAAGTGCAATAACAATTCCATATTCAGATCATTGGAAAAATAAACTACAAGAAGCGGTTTCTTTTTCTTCTGAAATGTTAGCGCAATTAGATATAGCTTATACACCGTATTTAGGATCTATTATTAAGGCGTTTATTGAAGAGAATAAGATTGAAGACCTAGATGCGGTATGTAGTCACGGGCACACGATATTACATCAACCCGACAAAGGGATTACCTTGCAAATTGGGAATTTAAAGAAAATTTCAGAAATTATTGGAGAACGAGTTGTTTGCGATTTTAGAGTGCAAGATATACAACTAGGTGGGCAAGGAGCACCTTTGGTTCCAATTGGAGATCGTTTGCTGTTTTCAATATATGACTATTGTCTCAATTTGGGTGGCTTTGCTAATGTATCTTTAACACAAGAAGGAGTTACCATAGCCTATGATATTTGCCCTCTTAATATTGTCATGAATCACTACGCCGAAAAGCTAGGAGTACCATATGATGCTGGAGGTGCCTTGGCAAAATCGGGTACTATATTACCTAAAGTCTTAGCAGTACTCAATGCACGCTCTTTTTATAAGGAACTTCCTCCAAAATCATTAGGATTAGAATGGGTTAAAAAGGAAATAATACCAATTCTAGAAGCTGCTAATGCTAGCCCTGAAGATGTATTACGGACTTATATTGCACATGTTGCCTTTCAAATTGCCTCTCAATTTACAAGGATGAGTACCATATTGGTGACTGGAGGCGGAGCTTATAATCGTTTTTTATTAGAAGAAATTAGAAAATATAAAGAAGTAGAACTTATCCTCCCAGATGCTATATTGCTAGAATTCAAAGAAGCTTTGATTTTTGGCTTATTAGGGGTGTTAAAATTAAGAGGTGAAGTGAATTGTTTGTCAAGTGTAACGGGGGCTAGCCAAGATCATAGCAGCGGTGTGGTTTATGAGTGTTAGGGTTTCATATTCTATCCGTTACTATCT
>JBNMOX010000067.1:0-6681 GCA_051275835.1 Patiriisocius sp. | reverse complement strand
GTAAAAAAGGGTATTGAAAGAATACCGGGACAAAGCACAACCACAGAACAGACCCAGTAAGGTGTAGTTTTTAAAAGAGTATATTGCTTTAAAATTTCGGCATAAAAAAACCTCCAGTAAAACTGAAGGTTCTTGGAGGCATCAAGCGGATTCGAACCGCTGTAGAAGGTTTTGCAGACCTCTGCCTAGCCACTCGGCCATGATGCCATAAATTTCTGTCTATGCAGGAATCTCTTCCCGGCTTAAAAAGCAGAACGCAAATATATAAGTTTAGTCGTTAAGTGAACAAAAAAAACGAAATTATCTATGTAGAAGTCATGGTGATACTAACAGCTTCAACATCACCACCTATAGGAGGATTTAGTTTAGAGACGGTTACGCTAACAGAGGTTACTTTTTCGAATTGTGCTAAAATACGCTCTATTATTCTATTTCCTACGTTTTCAAGTAACCTGGCACGTTGAGCCATTTCTTCTTTTACAATGGCGTTTAATTGCACATAGTCTACCGTATCTTCAAGTGCGTCTGTTTGTGCAGCACGGATTAAGTTTGAACCTACGGTTAGGTTTACCAAATAGTCACTCCCTATTTTTTCTTCTTCGGCTAAGCAACCATGATTAGCAAAAACGCGAATATTTTTTAAGTGAATTGAACTCATAATATCTACTTTTTGTAAAGATAAAATTAAGTGACTAGATAGCCCCACACATTGATTCCTTTTTAAGAAGAATGGTTACCTTTGTGCTTTGTTTTTAAAAAGCGTAAACGATGTCTGAAGAAAAAGAAACACTCAATTTTATTGAGCATATTATTGAAGAGGATTTAAACACAACGCATAAAAAAGACGCCCTGTCCTTTAGATTTCCACCAGAGCCAAATGGATATTTACATATTGGTCATGCTTCTTCTATTTGCCTTAATTTTGGTTTGGGTCTGAAATATAACGCACCCGTAAATTTACGTTTTGATGATACGAATCCTGCGAAAGAAGAGCAACGCTTTGTAAATGCCATTAAGAAAGATATTCAGTGGTTGGGCTATGAATGGGCCAAAGAATGCTATGCAAGTGATTATTTTCAACAACTGTATGATTGGGCAGTTTTGTTAATTAAAGAGGGCAAGGCGTATGTAGATTCTCAATCTAGTGAGGACATTGCAATACAAAAAGGAACACCAACAACACCGGGAGTACCGGGACCGTATCGTAATCGTGCTGTAGCAGAAAACCTAGCCTTATTCGAGCAAATGAAAACAGGTGAAGCGCCAGAAGGAGCTCACGTATTGCGCGCCAAAATTGACCTAGAGTCAACCAACATGCTCATGCGTGATCCTATTATTTACAGAACATTACATAAACACCACCACAGAACAGGAACAGACTGGAAGATCTTTCCAATGTACGATTGGACACATGGTGAAAGTGATTATATAGAACAGATTTCACATTCTTTTTGCACCCTAGAATTTTTACCACATAGAGAATTGTATGATTGGTTTTTAGACCAAGTAATTGACCCTGCTAAATTACGCCCAAAACAAAGAGAATTTGCTCGTAGAAATTTAAGTCATACCCTAGTAAGTAAGCGTAAGCTCGCTAGATTGGTAGAAGATGAGGTAGTAAAGAGTTGGGACGACCCAAGAATGCCAACGATTTCTGGACTGAGACGAAGGGGCTACACTGCAGCATCTATTATAAATTTTGTAGAAGGTATTGGCGTAGGGAAGAGAGATAACTTAATTGACGTTTCTAGACTAGAGTTTAGTGTCCGTGAAGATCTTAATAAAAGCGCAAATCGTGTGATGGCTGTTTTGGATCCGGTAAAAGTAATCGTCACCAACTACCCAGAAGGCGAAACAGAGTGGTTAGAAGCAGAAAACAACCAAGAAGACCCAGGTGCGGGCTTAAGGCTGGTTCCGTTCTCTAGAGAGCTTTATATTGAGAAAGAAGATTTTAGGGAAGAAGCTAATAAAAAATTTTTCCGTTTAAAACTAGGTAAAGAAGTACGTCTTAAAAACGCCTACATCATCAAAGCAGAAAGCTGCGAAAAAGACGCAGAGGGAAATATTACAGAAATTCACTGTACGTATGATCCAAAAAGTAAAAGCGGAAGCGGCACAGAAGAAAGCTTGCGTAAAGTAAAAGGAACATTGCATTGGGTAGCCATTAATGAGGCTATGCCAGTTGAGGTACGCTTGTATGACAGGTTGTTTACAGATGCATCACCAGACACGCATAAAGACAAAGATTTTATGGATTTTGTAAATCCAGACTCATTGAAAGTCATTACTGGCTATGCAGAGCCTAGTTTAAAAGAGCTTCAAGTTGAAGATACGGTACAGTTTCAGCGTTTAGGATATTTTACGGTAGACCCAGATACTTCAGTAGAAAAAATGGTATTTAATCGTACGGTAACGTTGAGAGATTCATGGGCTAAGATTGCAGAATAATGCAGGCATTATTGATCGCTAGACAGCAGCTTTTTTATACATAAGAGCTCCATTTATTTTGAAAGGCATCGTACTATAATTTCGAACACTATAAAAACAGGGCCAAGGTAAATATCTCCAAATTGTGATTTTTACCTTGGCTTTGTTTCTTAGAATTAACCGGGACTTAACACAAATAGTCCATAAGTATTATTATATTGAAGTTACAGTAGGGTATAAATTTAAAATAAAACACATTATGGCGTCTAATACAGGACAAACAGTACTTGCAATTTTAACAGGAGCCGCTATTGGAGCAGGCCTAGGAATTTTGTATGCTCCAGAAAAGGGAGAAGTAACAAGAAAGAAAATTTCTAAGGAAACAAAAAAAGCACAAAAAAAATTAAATAAACAGCTAAAGGAGGCTTCTGAAGCACTAAACAACGGTGTTCACGACACAAAAGCAAGCTTAGATCAGAAAATAGAAAGCGCTATAAATTCCGCATCATATAAAACGGATGATGTTTTAGTTGCTTTAGAGAAAAAGCTAGAAGCATTACGAGCACAAAATGCCAAAATACAATCAAAAACAGCTCAAACAACTAAATAATATGGAATCAGATTCAATTTCTGAAAACATAGAAAAAACCCGTGATAAAGGGCAAGAATATATAGAAACTACGGCAGCGTATTACAAACTCCGTTTTTTCAAGTCCGCGATGCTGTTTTCTACATCACTACTAAACATCATACTACTAGGAAGTATATTTTTATTGTGTTTTGCATTTATATCTATCGGTTTTTCTCTAATTATTAGTGAAGCAATAGGTGTATCCTATGCTGGGTTTTTAATCATGGGAGCATGTTACCTGCTTATTTTTATTTGTGTGTACTTCTTTGGGAAAGAACCTTTAAAAAACGCAGTATTATCTAAATTTTCAGAAATATTCTCAGAAGAAGAAAAGCAGAATAAGGACTAACAATATAAGAATAGTATGAAAAAATACACCTCTTTTCAGCAGTTAGACAAAGACATTCGAAGAGCACATTTGCAATCTCAAATTAGCAAAGAAGAACTGGTATTGCAGGCCAACCAAACAAAGGAAAAGCTATATCCAAACAATATTTTAACAAATGCCATTGGAAGTGTAACATCAAGTAAGTTCGCATCAAAAATAGGTGTTACTATTGGGGTCTATTTGCTTAAAAAACTTTTAAAAACAAACAAAAAGTAATTCTAATAAGAAATACCCGCACCCCGCACAATTCTAAAAATTAAAGCTACTTTAGTCCGCTTAAATAAAATGCTTATGATAGGTCTAAAAAAGTTGTTTATTGTCACACTTTTTTTCTCTGTAACGACTACCGTCTTCGCACAGCGTGGCGCTTATGGTGATGGTAATTACAATCGCATAGGAATCCAAGGAGGCTATTCTTTATTTGATATAAATACATCAGACTTAGTAACTGAATCTGGTGATAGTTTTACCTTAGGGTTTACGACAAGAGGCTCTTTCAGAAACAACTTTGACTTAATTTACGGGATTAATTTTATAAGCAATAAACTTGCTGTTAAAGCTGGTTTACCTTGTGGAATTCTGGATTGTCCTGAGGCACAGTTTATTAATTACAGCATCATTGGCGCACAGGTTAATTTTTTGGTGAGCTACAACATCATCAAGCACCATTTATCTATTGAGGCAGGGCCGCTTTTTAATATAAATGGAAAAATGAAACTGGACAGCGATCGTTTTGAAGACTACACGGTTCAGGGGTATAATACTATTACCGCAAGAGATATAGAGCAAATTAGCACCTTAAATGGGGCCGCTCTTATAGGAATTACTGGAGGTTTTGAGCAATTTAGGATTAATGTAAATTACCAGTACGGTTTTACCAACACCTTGGGAGGACTCAATGATGAAAACCTAGAAAATCAAGATTTTAAAGGAAATACCAGCAATATTACTATTGCCGGTATCATTTATTTCTAAAAGAGAATTCTAGTGTCTGTTCAAGCATCGTCATGAACATTAATTAATAGAAGACAAACCAACCAACCTTTCTCTACTGCATATAAGTAATAGCGTTTTCAATTCTTGTAAGTGTTTCTTCTTTTCCTAATAGGGCAGCAATTTCAAATACATCAGGTCCTTGCATAGCTCCAACCAACGCAAGTCTTAGCGGCATCATTACTTTTCCAAAACCCATCTCTTGAGAGGTGACCCACCCTTTTACTGCTTCGGAAGTGGTCGCAGCATCAAAAGTGCTTTGTTCTTTTAATAGTTCAGAAACATTCAATAGAATCTTAGGAGTATCTTCTTTAAAAGCTTTTTTGGTCGCTTTTTCATCATATCCTTTTGGTTGTTCAAAAAAGAAAGACCCTTGGCCCCAAAGATCCGCAACAAAAACAGCACGCTCTTTAATTAATGAGACGATCCTTGGCAGATCAAGCGTGGTAGAAACCCCTTTACGCTCTAATATTTTTTGAAATTCTGAGGCTAAAACGACATTGTCAACTTCTTGAAAATACTGTTGTTGAAACCACTTTGTTTTGTCTGGATCAAATTTTGCTCCAGCCTTGTTTACCCTGTCTAAATCAAAACTCGCAACGAGCTCTTCTAGGTTAAATAGTTCTTGTTCTGTACCCGGGTTCCAGCCTAAAAAGGCGAGCATGTTCAGAACAGCTTCCGGTAAATACCCATCTTCTCTATACCCAGAAAAGAAGCCTCCTTCGGCTGTTTTCCATTGAAGAGGAAATACTGGGAAACCCATTTTATCTCCATCGCGTTTGCTTAGTTTTCCTTTACCAACGGGCTTCATAATAAGCGGAAGGTGTGCAAATTGAGGTGCTTCCCAGCCTAGACTTCTATACAGTAATATGTGTAAGGCTAATGAAGGTAACCATTCTTCTCCACGAATTACATGGCTAATGTTCATTAGATGATCATCTACAATATTTGCTAAGTGATAGGTGGGCATTCCATCGCTTTTAAACAATACTTTATCATCCAGTACATTGGTGTCTATTTGCATGTCTCCTCGAATAATGTCTTGCAGGCGCAACGTTTCATCCTGTGGGGTTTTAAAACGAATGACATAGGGTATGCCTGCATCCAATTTTGTCTGAGTATCTGCTCCTGAAAGGGCCAATGAGTTATCTAGATTTAAACGATTGTGCCAATTGTAAATAAATGTTTTCCCTTTTGCTTCATGGTCTTTTCTTTGAAAGTCTAATTGTTCAGAAGTATCAAATGCATAATAAGCATGACCCTTTGTGAGTAGCGCATCTGCATATTCTTTATATTGACCTTTACGTTCACTTTGTCTATAAGGACCAACGCTGCCGGGTTTTGCAGGACTCTCATCGAAAGGAATGCCGAGCCATTCCATGGCTTCAACAATATAGTCTTCGGCTCCAGGAACATATCGTGTTTGATCTGTGTCTTCTATACGAAGTATAAAATCACCCCCGTGTTTCTTTGCAAATAAATAATTAAATAAAGCAGTTCTTACACCACCAATATGAAGCGGTCCCGTTGGACTAGGAGCGAAACGTACACGTATTTTTTGAGCCATGAAAATTTAAATTTTATGGCTGCAAAGATACAATTCTATGGTCGCATCGCAACAGGAATTAGTTTATTCATGGTAGAAAACCAGAGCGGTGGTATCAAAGCCAAAACCATAGACGTAGTATAGCCATAGGGCATTTGGGGACTCACATCATGATACTCCAATAATTGATATTTTTTATGTGCTCTGTAATGATGATCACTATGGCGCGTAAGTTCATATAATAGTATTCTTCCTAGTAGGTGGTTGGAGTTCCAAGAATGAATTTCCGTGACCCGCTCATAGTGCCCAGAGGCTGTTTTGTTCCTTCGTAGACCGTAACGTTCTATATAATTAATGCTTTCTAATAAAATAATACCCATCAGGGCAATACCAAAAGCAAGAATTGTTGCCAAGCCCCCAAAGAAGAAATAAATAATAAGAAGGTATCCAATTTGTATCAAGGTGTACCAAAACATGTCGTTTTTAGTACTCCAAAAATTGCCCTCGGATTGCTGTAGTAAATTTTGTTGAATACGCCAGGCCTTAATATATTGCCTGCTGATAGAGGTAAACCAAAAAGAATAGACACTTTGATTGTATTGTGCAGTCGCAGGGTCTTCTGGGGTAGCTGCATGAAGATGATG
Organism: Patiriisocius sp.; assembly: GCA_051275835.1. GTDB lineage: Bacteria > Bacteroidota > Bacteroidia > Flavobacteriales > Flavobacteriaceae > Patiriisocius. Next base: position 52 of record JBNMOX010000067.1, on the reverse strand, counting down.
CCCATAATTATGTTCTATAAAAAAGGGCATGTACAAGGCTGGCAGCAATAAT
>JBNMOX010000066.1:0-6723 GCA_051275835.1 Patiriisocius sp. | reverse complement strand
TGGCGGCAGTAGAAATCATATTTAAAATAAGTTTTTGAGCGGTACCAGCTTTCATTCTGGAACTACCTGTAATAAATTCAGGTCCTACAATAGCAACTACTGGAAGCTTTGCAGTGACTGCCAGCGGGCTTCCTTCATTACACGTAATACATCCTGTAGCAATGCCAAGGGCATTACATTTTTCTAATGCGCTAATAACATAAGGTGTTGTTCCAGAGGCAGCAATACCTATTACGATATCGTTGATGCCAATTTGATGGTCTTTTAAATCTTTCCAGCCTTGTGTTGTATCATCTTCTGCAAATTCTACCGCATTGCGAATAGCAGTATCACCACCTGCAATTAGACCAATAACGACACTATGATCCATGCCAAAGGTAGGCGGTATTTCGCTAGCATCTACAACACCTAACCTTCCACTGGTGCCAGCTCCCATATAGAACAACCGTCCCCCTAGTTCTAAACAAGCTACTACTTTATGCGTAAGTTTTTCTATCTCTGGTATTGCTTTTTCAACCGCTAATGGAACTGTTTTGTCTTCTGTATTGATGTTATGTAACAGTTCATGTACGGGCATCTTCTCTAGATGGTCATAATGTGATGTAGCTTCGGTTGTTTTTTTAAAACTCATTGGAGTTATAAGAATTTACTATTATTGAACGGTATAGACAATTGTGGAAATTTCAGAAATTCTAAAATAACCTAATGGAAAATTATCTGGATTGGTTTGATTGATCATGTTCCCTCGAACCGTAGCAGGTTGTGTCTCAAAAGGTCCGCCACCTCCATCTTCTGTTTGTTGTAATAAGACCACCATAAAGTTAAAGAAATCTTCGTCAACTCCAAAAAGATTAAATATAACTTCATCTCCAGTAGCTAAATCTTCAGGTAGATAGAAACCATTTACTCTATTGCCGTCAAAAAATTCGTCATTAAATGAATCTCTTTCGTCTCCACGAATAGATAAAGCTTCAATTAAATAAAAGTTTTGTACACCAGCAGGGTCTGTGAAAAATACTTTGAGTTCTATTTCATCTCCACCAAAACCACTTTCATCATCTTGGACAACTTCTTCTAGTGGCGGAACTAAATTAAGAGATTCTGTTGCTGTATAGGTTTCTCCATCATGAATGATTTCTAGTGTATAATTTGTGTCCAATATAGGTGTGAAATCGGTTGTATAGGTTCCATTACCTACATGGGGGAAATTAAACACTTCACCCGTATTTGCCGTAATTATAACAGTAGCATCTGTAACGGGGGGTATTATATCATCAAAAAATGGAGCTGTTTCGGTGAGAAGCACTACAGCTGTTGATGTGCCGTCTTCTAGCACATTAATGGTTGCCTCAATGACTAGTTTTGGTTCACTGTTTTCTAGATCAACTTCTATAACATCTTCACAAGAAATGAAAAGCAATGTAGTTAAAAGAATAAGGATATTGTTTTTCATTGCTTAAAATTTAAAGTTATAGGTAATTGCTGGAATAACACCAAAAATGGAAAGTCTTACAGCTTCATTAGCTCCGGTGTCTGTGTTTTCACTAAAGGAAACTGAAGCGGCATTTTTTCTATTATACACATTGTATACACTAAAAACCAGTTCACCATTCCAACGTCTTTCACTTTTATGATTTAGTTTCCATGTTGCTGAAAGATCTAGGTGATGAAAAGTTTCTAGTCTGCTTGCATTTCTGGGTTCGTATACTGGAACCGTTTGTCCTTGATATTCATACTGGCCCACTGGGAAAGTACTAGGACGCCCTGTTTGAAAAATAAAATTGGCTCCTAAAAACCATTTTTCACTTAATTCATATTGGGCTGTTACTGAAAAGTCATGTGTTCTGTCCCAAGCGGTGTTATACCATTCTCCATTATTTATTCCTGTTTCTACTGGGGTTCTTCCTGGTGTCCTTTGTTCAGATTTAGAAAGGGTGTAGGAGATCCAACCCTGTAGTTTTCCACTGGTTTTTCTGGCCAGGAGTTCTAGGCCATAAGCTCTCGAATTTCCATTTAATACGACTTGTTCTATAGCATCATTAGCAATTAAATCTGCACCATCTACATAATCTATTCGGTTTTGTACTTCTTTGTAATATGCTTCAGCTTCAAATGAAAATTTTTCAAAGGCTCTAAAGTACCCAATCGCTACTTGATCTCCCAATTGGGGTTCAATAAATTGGCCACTTGGAGCATATATATCGAAAGGAGTAGGGGAAGTCGTGTTACTAATTAAATGAATATACTGTGCTGTTCTATTATAACTAGCCTTTATTGAGGATGTCTCGTTAAGTTGATATGCAGCAGAAAGACGTGGTTCTAAATTAAAAAATGATTTAATAGAAGAGCTTCTAGAAGCAGAAATCGTATCTATAGGGGTGGCTTTTTGATAAACATCAATAGCTTCGTTGTATAAGAGTGGATTGCCGTCTTCATATACATTGATAGATTCTTGTCCGAGTCTAGTAAAACTAGATAGGCGAAGGCCAGCTTGGATGTTTAGTTTTGCTGAAACTTTAATGTTTCCATCTATATAGAGTGCATTCTCAAAAGCGTACTTGTCGGTTAGTTTTCTAGCATTAATTCCACTGGTTTCTGTCGTTGGACTTACTTCTCCAGGATTGAATTTATAATAAATACTACTCAAACCAAATTGCAATTTTACTTTGTCAGTCAGATAATTTGTGAAATCATATTTCAAATTAAAGTTTCTTATTCCGCTGTCAAATTGAAATTCTGCAAATTTCAATTCTAAACCATAGTAATAATCAGAATATATTAAGGATAAGTTGCTAAACAATTTATCATTATACAAATGATTCCAGCGTAGATTTACAGTAGTATTTCCGAAGGTATTCCCAAAAATATCACCAATATTAAAAGTGTCTCTACCAAAATATCCTGATAAGAATAATTTGTTATTATCGTTTATGTCATAACTCAATTTAGCGTTTAGGTCATAGAAATATGCTACGTTATCATTGCCCGGATCTACAAGGGGAATAAATAAATGGGCATAGGTACTTCTCCCGCCGATGAGGAATGATGCTTTGTCTTTTACAATAGGTCCTTCTATAAGTAATCTACTAGCCAAAAGACCAATCCCTCCAGTAACACCATACTTACGTTTGTTACCATCTTTTTGGTAGATGTCTAATACAGAAGAAATACGCCCTCCATATCTGGCCGGAATACCTCCTTTATATAAGGTTAAATCTTTAATAGCATCTGGATTAAATACGGAGAAAAAACCAAATAGGTGAGATGAATTGTAGAGTGTTGCTTCATCCAATAAGACTAAGTTTTGATCTGCTGCTCCACCTCTTACATTAAATCCGCTAGCACCTTCACCTGCATTGGTAACACCAGGTAATAATGTAATCGCTTTAATTACATCAGCTTCTCCGAGCACGACTGGAATTCTTTTAATAGTGCTTGCTTTGAGTGTCGTAACACTCATTTGTGGTGTTCTAATGTTTGTTTTTTCAACATCAGTTTTAAGGATAACTACATCTAGTGTTTCGGTACTTTCAGATAGCGTTACGTTTTTGTTTAAAGGAGCATTGAGATCTATAATCTCTGTGTATTCTCCAAAACCTAGGCTCGTATAAATAACTTCATGGCTTCCTTCGGGTAAGGTGATAGAATAAAAACCATATTCATTAGTAATAACTCCAGTTTGTAATGCAGGAATAAGTACATTAACTCCGATCATGGTTTCGCCAGATTCGGCTTCAGAAATGGTACCACTTAATGTGAATTTCTCTTGTGCTAATACAGTAAAACTAACAAGTAAAAGCAGTAGGCTAAGTTTGTGTTTCAAATTTTTAATTTTTGAATAAAAATAAAGCCTTTAGCTTGGGAGACTAAAGGCTTTAACGAAATTTTAATTATTTTATTTCTGAAAGAATGCTATTGAATGTGGAACTTGGCCTCATTTCTTTATTAACCAGCTCTTCAGTTGGCTCGAAATAACCTCCAATATCTACTGCATTTCCTTGTGCAGCTAATAGTTCTTTTAAAATCACTTCCTTGTTGAATTTTAAGGCGTCATACACTGTTTTAAAGCGTTTTTGGAGTGCAGCATCATTGTTTTGGTTTGCTAGAGCTTCTGCCCAATACATTGCCAAATAGAAATGGCTTCCGCGATTATCTAATTCATTTACTTTTCTGGAGGGACCTTGATTGTTCTCCAATAGTTTTTCTGTTGCATTATCTAAGGTTTCAGACAATACAATAGCTTTGTTATTATTATAGGTAGATCCTAAATGTTCTAATGAAACGGCTAGTGCTAAGAATTCTCCTAAAGAATCCCAACGTAAGTGTCCTTCTTCAACAAATTGTTGCACGTGTTTTGGCGCAGATCCACCAGCACCAGTTTCAAAAAGGCCACCACCATTCATTAAGGGAACGATAGATAACATTTTAGCACTCGTCCCTAATTCTAAAATAGGGAAGAGGTCTGTTAAGTAATCACGTAATACATTTCCAGTTACAGAAATAGTGTCTTCACCATTTTTAACTCTGGCTAATGTATAGTGTGTCGCTTTTTCTGTAGACAATATTTTAATATCTAAGCCACTTGTATCATGGTCTTTTAAATAGGTATGTACCTTTTTAATTAGTTCTGCATCATGCGCTCTATCTTCATCTAACCAGAAAATAATAGGCCAGTTTGTAGCACGACCTCTTGATACTGCTAATTTTACCCAGTCTTGAATAGGTAAATCTTTTACTTGACACATTCTCCAAATATCACCTTGTTCAACGGAATGTGAGCTTAGGGTTTTTCCAGAGTTATCAACCACATTTACTATTCCAGCGGCAGAAATTTCAAATGTTTTATCGTGAGATCCATATTCCTCAGCTTTTTGAGCCATTAAACCAACATTAGGCACGGTACCCATGGTTGTTGGATCAAAAGCACCGTGTTCTATACAGAAATCTATGGTAGCTTGGTATAAGGGTGCATAGCTACTATCTGGAATAACTGCTTTGGTGTCTTGTTGTTTTCCTTCTGCGTTCCACATCTGACCAGAAGTTCTAATCATAGCAGGCATAGAGGCATCAATAATTATATCACTTGGTACGTGAAGGTTGGTAATACCTTTATCACTATTTACCATAGCAAGATCTGCTTGGTCTTTCATAATGGTAGCAATATCTGCTTGAATGGCGGCAACTTTATCTGCTGGTAAGGCGTCTAATTTCCCCATTAAATCTCCAAAACCGTTACGAACATCAACACCAATTTCTTCAAAATCTGAAGCGTATTTTTTAAATAAGTCTGCGAAGTATACCTCTACTGCATGCCCAAATATAATAGGATCACTTACCTTCATCATGGTAGCTTTCATATGTAATGATAGCAGTAAGCCTTTGTCCGTAGCATCTTTAATTTGCTCCTGTAAAAAAGACATCAAGGCCTTTTTATTCATTACGGTTGCATCGATGATTTCTCCAGCTAAAACAGGAATATTATCTTTTAGGATATGTTTGTTTCCTGCAGTATCTGTTAACTCAATTTTTACACTTCCAGCATTTGCTATGGTTACAGATTTTTCATTGTTTTTAAAATCTCCTACGCTCATAGTAGCAACGTGCGTTTTAGAATCTTTAGACCAGGCACCCATACGGTGTGGGTTTTTCTTAGCGTAATTCTTTACGGCTTTTGGTGCACGACGATCACTGTTGCCTTCTCTTAATACGGGGTTTACCGCACTACCTTTTATTTTGTTATAAGTAGCTTTACTTGCTTTTTCTTCGTTTGTGTTTGCTTCCTCAGGATAGCTAGGAATAGCAAATCCTTTGGCTTGTAATTCTTGAATAGCTGCAACTAGCTGCGGTACGGAAGCACTTATGTTTGGTAACTTAATGATATTGGCTTCTGGGCTTTTTGCCAATTCACCTAATTCTGCCAATGCATCATTAACCCGTTGATCGTCTGTTAAGTACTGCGGAAAACTTGCTAGTATCCTAGCCGCCAGTGAAATATCTCTTGTTTCTATGGCGATGTTTGATGGCGCAGTGAATGATTTAACAATGGGTAAAAAAGAATGTGTTGCCAAGAATGGCGCTTCATCTGTTTTCGTATATATGATTTTGGCTGTTTTTGTCATCGAATTACATTTTTTTAGGATTGCAAATATACAGATTTGAGCAGGTTTTTAAAAGGGAGGAGCGCGTTAAAGTACTGTGAAACTTTATGATTGAGAATGTGCTATTTTTTCTATTGAAATTTTTAAAGATCCCTAATAGGGATCCTTCAAATTAAAGATATGATAGTTAAAAACAAAAAAGCCATATCATTGTATTGCTACAGTGGTATGGCTTTGTGTGAAATAAACGTTTACCAATTGACTTTTATGTCTACATCGCAGTTTATTATACACTGCTATCGTGGTTTATTTCACAAATAGTGTTTTGTTTTTTTAAGTAATCAATACATATTGTATTCTATGATACTAGCAAAACAAATACACCAACTACTTTTTGGTACTACCTCACCCCTTTTTGAAGGGAGTCCTCAACAGTTAAAAAGCAGCAATATAAAGAACGTTTCTTTATGTAGAAATAGCGATAACTATTTTTACTGTATCAAATATAACAAGTAAAAAGGATATAGCAAAGGTTTTTAACTATTTTGTTTTCAATAGGTTACGAGCAGGGTTTATTAACTTTTGTTCATAAAAAAAGCGACTCTAATGAGTCGCTTTTGTTTGG
>JBNMOX010000065.1:0-6832 GCA_051275835.1 Patiriisocius sp. | reverse complement strand
TAATCCAGTCTTGGGAGGGGTGAATTCTTTCTAGATACTGCACAGAAATTTTTGAGTTAAAGATACCTATTATTGAACATGTAAAGAGCTGAAATTACACTTTTTTACACACAACATATGGTTTAAAAAAAGTACCTTTGTACTATAAAAAGAGATTATGTCAAATGCCTTGGTTGTAATACCAACGTACAATGAGATTGAGAATATTGAGCGATTGGTACGCAGCATTATATCGCTGCAACTAGGCTTTGATATGTTGGTGGTTGATGATAACTCGCCAGATGGCACTCCAGCATTGGTTGAAAAATTGGCAACTGAGTTTCCAAACAAGGTTTATTTATTAAAACGAGAAGGTAAACTAGGCCTGGGTACGGCTTATATTGCTGGTTTTAAATGGGCCTTGACCAAAACCTATAGCTATATTTTTGAAATGGATGCAGATTTTTCACACAACCCTAAGGATTTAATTAGATTGTATGATGCCTGCAAAGATGAGGATTATGATATGGCCATTGGATCTAGATATGTTACAGGAGTAAATGTGGTAAACTGGCCCATGAATAGAGTTTTAATGTCCTGGGGAGCATCAAAATATGTGCGTTTTGTAACAGGAATGGATATTGATGATACCACGGCAGGGTTTATTTGTTATAAACGCCATGTTTTAGAAACGATTAATCTCGACGCCATTAAATTTGTAGGCTATGCTTTTCAAATAGAAATGAAGTTTAAGACCTATCTCAGTAAATTTAAAATAAAAGAAGTACCTGTAATTTTTACAGATAGAACCAAGGGCACATCAAAAATGAGTAAAGGAATTATTTCTGAAGCTATTTTTGGAGTCCTTGCCATGAAATTGAAAAGTATTTTTAACCGATTAGAGATCTAATGACAACAGTTTTAATAAAAAATGCCCAGTTAGTAAATGAAGGAAGTATCACCAATGGTGATGTTCTAATTGAAGGAGATCGCATAGCCGAAATTGCAAGTAGTATAAGTGTGAAAAATGCAAATACGAAGGTGATAGATGCAGATGGCTTATACTTAATTCCTGGAATGATAGATGATCAAGTTCATTTTAGAGAACCAGGACTCACGCATAAAGCGACTATTAAAACTGAATCCCGTGCTGCAGTGGCAGGGGGAATAACCTCATTTATTGAGATGCCTAATACGGTTCCTCAAGCAACAACCATAGACTTATTAGAAGAAAAATTCACTATTGCTTCCAAAGATGCTCACGCAAACTATTCTTTTATGTTTGGGGGTACTAATGATAATCTATCTGAAATATTAAAGGTGGACAAAACAAAGGTTGCTGGGTTGAAGTTGTTTTTGGGAAGTTCTACGGGGAATATGTTGGTAGATAATCCAAAAGTACTGGAAGAAATATTCAGCAAAACAGATTTGTTGATTTCTACACATTGTGAAGATGAAGCAACTATTAAGAAAAATTTAGAAAAAGCACTTGCTGAGTATGGCGAGGATATTCCAATTGGAAAACATTCAGAAATACGAAGCGAAGAAGCATGCTATATATCCTCTTCTCAGGCCATTAAATTAGCAAAAAAAACAGGAGCGAGGCTACATGTTTTTCATCTTTCAACAGCAAAAGAAACAAAGCTTTTTGATAAAAAAAAGGCTTTAAAAGATAAAAAAATAACAGCAGAAGTGTGTGTACATCATCTCTGGTTTACGGATGAAGATTACGCTACTAAAGGCACTAAGATTAAATGGAATCCAGCGGTAAAAACACAAAAAGATAAAGATGGACTCTGGAAAGCTCTTAATGAAGGTCGTATTGATGTCATTGCTACAGATCATGCACCTCATACTTTAGAAGAAAAAAATAATGTGTATACCAAAGCACCTTCTGGCGGACCTTTAGTTCAGCATGCATTAGTAGCCTTATTTGAAATGCATCGCAAAGGATATATTACGGTAGAGAAACTCGTAGAAAAAACCGCTCACAATCCCGCCATTTTATTTGAAATTAAAGATCGCGGATACATTAGAGAAGGGTATAAGGCAGATTTGGTGTTGATAAACCCAAATGCACCATGGACTGTATCCAAAGACAATATTGCCTATAAATGTGGATGGTCTCCTTTTGAAGGGACTACCTTTACTGCAAGAGTTACACATACTTTTATCAATGGGCATTTGGCTTATGAAAATGGTAAAATTTCTGAAGTCACCAATGGAGAGCGATTAACCTTTAATAGATGAAGTTAAAACATACCCTACATACAAGGTTTAAAAATTCATTGAAACAAAGAAATCATTTTTCAGCAGGACTTCTTATCGCTTTAGCCCTAATTGCATGCCAAGACGTAAAACGTCCAGAAGCACCTAGTAATTTGATTCAACAAGATGCTATGGTTGCTATTTTAACAGAGGCATATTTGATGAATGCTGCAAGGAGTATTGATAATAGAACCATTGTGAATAAAGGTGTTTTATTAGATTCCATTTTATACTCTAAGTACCGTATTGATAGTTTGCAATTTTCACAAAGCAATGCATATTATTCTTCAGACCTGGAAACCTATAAGGATCTATTCTTGCGAGTTCAAGAAAATTTAAAAGTTGAAAAAACGAAAAGAGACACTCTGTATGCTCAATACGAAAGGACTGAAAAAGCAAAACGAATTAAAGATAGTATTAAGGAGCAGCGTTTGGATAGTATGCAAAAAATACTTCCAAAAATTAAAAGAGATAGTTTGTATCAGTTGCTCAAAGCAGCCGATTTAAAACAAGGCTCTAAAACTCCAAAAATATCTACAAAAGAGTAGCGTTTTAATGCTCTGTTATGTACCGATCTACTACACACGTTACTGTTTCAGAAATAGAAGTAAAACGAAACTTTAATAAGGTCTCAATTTTATCTGTACTATAATTCTTATTTGTATATAAAGACTTTACCGTAGTTTTTAATAATCTTCTTTTAAAACCAAATAGCCTACTAAAGATCCAGTCAAAGGTGCTTGCCAACAATAATTTCCATTGTGCTATTTGTTTTTTAGGAGGGTTCTTGTCAAATGCTAGAGCCAATTGTCTGGTGAGTTCTTTATAGGTTAGATTCGCCCCAACAAGAATATATCGCTCATTTTTGGTCGTGATTTTCATTAATTGTTGCATGATTTCAACGACATCTTGAACATCGACTACACCCACCGTTCCGCTTGTGTAATACGGTATCCCTTTACTAGCCATTTTTATAATAGTACCACTGCCTGTGTTCCAAAACCCAGCACCCAAAATCACACCTGGATTTATAATAACCGTATTTAATCCCTCCTGTGTGCCTCGCCACACTTCCATTTCTGCATCGTATTTGGTAAGGCTGTACACATTTTTTTCTGTGTCTTGGTTAAAAGGAGTTTCTTCTGTAATAGTATGATTATCTATAGTATCCCCAAGGGTCGCAATAGAGCTCACATAGCATAATTTTTGAACTCCATGAAGTAATGCTAAGTTTACTATATTGGCGGTTCCTTCTACATTTACTTTTTTTAAAATATCGTATTTTTTAGGGTCAAAATGTATCATGGCTGCACAATGGTATACATGCCTGCAATTTGCAAAAGCTCTCGTAAGCGTTGGAATGTTTGTAATATCCGATTCTACCCATTCAATACTATTAAATAGTTTTTTTGCTTTTTCTTTATCGGTGTAATATCCAAATACTTTTTCTACTTGAAAGAGGGTGCTTGATTTTCTATAGATAGCCCGTACCTTATCGCCAGATGTTGTCAAAAAATACAACAGGTGACTTCCAACCAATCCCGTACCGCCAGTAACTAAAATCATCGCACTAAAATACGTTATTATCAGCGGTAAAAAAAGATGATTTATGTAAGTTTGCTGAAATTTTATAGCGATGAATATTTCAGATTTTGTTGAAGAATTGCAATGGCGTGGAATGGTGCATGACGTCATGCCCGACACCCAAAAACATTTACTTGAAACCATGCGTAGTGCCTATGTAGGTTTTGACCCTACAGCAGATTCATTGCATATAGGAAATTTAGTTCCTATTATGCTATTGGCTTTCTTCCAGAAAGCAGGGCATAGGCCTATTGCATTAGTAGGAGGAGCTACGGGTATGATAGGAGATCCTTCAGGAAAATCGAGTGAACGTAATTTGTTAGATGAAGCGACCTTGAATCATAATCAAGCTTGTGTCCGTCATCAATTATCTCAATTTTTAGATTTTAGTTCTGGAGCAGCCAATGAAGCTGTGATGGTAAATAATTACGACTGGATGAAGGAGTTTTCTTTTCTTGATTTTATTCGTGATGTAGGGAAACACCTTACGGTTAATTATATGATGGCAAAAGACTCTGTAAAAAACAGATTGACTGGTGAAAATGCAGATGGAATGTCTTTTACAGAATTTACCTACCAAATGGTACAAGGCTATGATTTTTTGCATTTGTATAAAAATAATGAATGCACTTTACAAATGGGGGGAAGTGATCAATGGGGAAATATCACCACGGGAACCGAATTAATTCGTCGTATTGGAGGCGGGAAAGGATATGCATTAACCTGCCCACTCATCACCAAAAGTGATGGTAGTAAATTCGGAAAAAGTGAAGGTGGAAATGTTTGGTTAGATCCCAAAAGAACATCGCCTTACAAGTTCTATCAATATTGGTTAAATACGAGTGATGAAGATGCAGCCAAATACATAAAGATATTTACGTTTTTAGATAAAGAAACCATAGATGCTATAATTGCGGCCCATACAGGACAAGAACATGCCAAAGGACTTCAAAAAAGATTGGCACAAGAAGTGACAACAACTGTACATGGCGAAGTAGCGTATATTAAAGCACAGGAGGCATCTACTATTTTGTTTAGTAAAACTGCTGCGAAAGACATAAAGAAAATTGACGAGGATACTTTTTTAAGCATTTTTGAGGGAGTTCCTCAAGCTAATATTGCCAAGAATGAACTAGATGGAGGTTTAGATATTATAGGCGCATTGGCAGAAAAAACCGGGTTTTTAAAATCTAATGGAGAAGCTAGAAGAGCGCTAAAAGAAAATTCTGTTTCAGTAAATTTCACCAAAGTAAAAGAAGGACATCTTATTCTTTTGGAAGATTTAATTCACGATAAATTCATTCTGTTACAGCGCGGGAAAAAGAATAAATTTATTATTGAAGTGCAGTAATCTTTTTACGAATAGTCTTCAAATACAAAAACCCCTAAACAAGTGTTTGGGGGTTTTCAACATTAACTAACCAACCAATTATGATTAAGGAGTATTTTCCTTTCTCATAACAATTACATTAGTAGTCTACATAATTCAAAACTCCTTACAGGAAAATATTTTTTTTACAAAAAATTAGTAACACTTGGATAAGGGACTAGGGCGCTTATCATTAAAGCAATACTATTTTTGACAATTAGTGTGATGCTTATTAGTATCGCGACAACTAGAAGGGCTACTGCAGTGTTGTTTTGTTGTATTTCTTTAAATTCATTAACACCCTTGGTTAATAAAGAAAATAACAAGAATACAGATCCATTGATACAAACTGCGACGAAAAACCCTATAAATAAGTATAGACCACAATACATAAATAACTCAGGAATACTTACAGCATTTTCTTGCTGTAGTGAGATGCGTATAACGTTGGTGATAGAAGGAAGAATTTCAGAGAGTATCAAGCCAATAGAGACAATTATACCAGAAGTAAATATGGAAAACGCCATATTGTTTTCTTTGACCTCAAGATTTTTAAAAAAGACTTGCTTCAATATTTTATAAGAAGCAAACATGATAAGAATAGTAAGGACGATTGAAAATAAAATTTCTAATAAAGCAAGTATGAAAAGTTGTGAGTTCATAGGGTTCTTATTTACTTGTTAGTACGATATTCCAGTGCGAAACATCATTGGTTGTTCTTGGCAAATCGCCAATAGGAAAATGCTTTGCTGTTGTTTCCCAAAGCGTGTACGTTTTACCTCGATATTTTTTTTGTTTTCCTGTAGCAGGGATATTTAATCCTAAAATAGAATGCCTGTAAAAGTCACTATTGGCAATAGCTACGTCGTAATTGAAATGTTTTAAAATGCTATAAATAAGCACCGTCCTAGTATCACAATCACCTTTAAGGTTTTTAATAAAGGATACAGGATTCTGAACTCCAAACGGGATATTGCCTATACAGCAATCTGGACAATCTTCTAAAACATTTCTAATGTCATCTTCATAATTATTGCTAGGTAAACAGCTTTTTTGAAATACAAAAGAATAGGGAATGTCTTGCACACAACTTACTACCATTTCGGCAAACTCCATTTGGTTCATGTTTTTTTGCTGGTGTATTTGTGTAAACATTTGCATCACCAAATCTAGGCTAGGTGCGTCTTGTTGCTCCATGTGTTTGTAAAGATTTCCCCAAAAATTTGTGGTATTTGTTGGGGTATATTGACGCGTGTACTCTTGTAGTTTTTTGTAATCATTGGCGCGAACCATGAGGTCTCCTGAAAAAGTATTCCCGTAATTGTCTTTCCAATGTCTTTTGCTTTTGTAAACAGGAATAGTGTCTTGTTGTTCAAGAATATAGTCTGTAGTTACAGCTTCTTCTTCTGTGAAAACAGCATGTTCTTGTTGTGTAATTGCAACTAAAAAAGTGATGACATAGCGCAAACCAATAAATAAGATAACTAAAAACACCGTATTTTTAAATAGCGATTTTAAAGAAGGGCTTCCTACTAGTTTATAAGTAAAAAGTATAGAAAGGGCTATGGCAATGACTAAGGTGATACCTTGATGTAAGCCAACAAAAAACTGGATTACTCCAAAGGCTATAAT
>JBNMOX010000064.1:0-6832 GCA_051275835.1 Patiriisocius sp. | reverse complement strand
ATTCTAATGCCCATGATCAAGCACATAGCAACTATACCGCTATACTAGCAGTAGATGCATTTACCGCTATAAAAACAGATACAGCACAGGCCTTTGATGCACTTGATGAATATCAAAAGAATACCCAAGATTGGTTGTTTGGCTATTTGACATATGATCTTAAAAACGATGTAGAAGTATTAACATCTAAAAATGTAGATGGACTTGGTTTCCCCGATTTGTATTTTTTTCAGCCCAAAAAAGTGTTTCTTTTTTCTGAAACACACGTTATAGTACATTATCTCAATATGGTAGATGATGAACTTGATTCAGATTGGGAAACTATTCTAGCAACAGAAATTTCAGAAGCTAACATTTCAGAAAAACCTATTAAAGTAGAGTCGCGAACTTCAAAAGATAGTTATCTCCAAAAGGTGAATTCCATGTTGCAGCATATTACGCGTGGTGATATTTATGAAGCTAACTTTTGTCAAGAGTTTTTTAGTGATGATGTGGACCTTAATCCGCTTTCGGCATTTTTGCAATTGAATGAACTCTCAAAGCCTCCTTTTGCAACATTCTTAAAGCTAGAGGAGCACTACGTCTTATCTGCTTCCCCAGAACGGTATCTCAAAAAAGACGGGACACAAATTATTTCACAGCCTATTAAAGGCACAGCCAAACGCGCTGTATCCAAAGAAGAGGATATGGCATTGATGGCACAACTCGAACAAGATCCAAAAGAGCGCAGTGAAAATATTATGATTACAGATTTAGTTCGAAATGACTTGTCTCGATTTGCAAAAAAAGGAAGTGTCGTAGTAGAAGAACTCTGCAAGATTTACACTTTTGAACAAGTACACCAAATGATTTCCACCATACGGTGTGAAGTTTCTACCGATATAACACCAGTTCAAATTATTAAAAACACCTACCCTATGGGTAGTATGACAGGTGCTCCTAAAGTGAGTGCAATGCAAATTATTGAAAAACTAGAAGATGCTAAACGTGGTGTTTATAGTGGTGCGGTAGGCTATCTTACACCTACGGGTGATTTTGATTTTAATGTTGTGATCCGTAGTATTTTGTATAATGCAGCTTCTAACTATGTAAGTTTTTCTGTAGGAGGTGCCATTACAGCAAAGTCTAACCCAGAAACTGAGTATGAAGAGTGTTTACTTAAGGCAAAAGCGATGCGACAGGTATTACTGCAATAAAATTGTGTTACCGGCATTTTATCCTTATTTATGCAATTATAATCCTTACGATACACGTGTTGCTTCAAGAATTAAAAAAACATATCATACATTATTTTCCTACACTAGTAGATCAAAAAATTTTGGTAGCCTGCAGCGGAGGATTAGATAGCATGGTTTTATTATATATGCTACATCAATTAGGTTTTAAGGTTGGAGTAGCACACTGCAATTTTA
Source organism: Patiriisocius sp. (assembly GCA_051275835.1). GTDB lineage: Bacteria > Bacteroidota > Bacteroidia > Flavobacteriales > Flavobacteriaceae > Patiriisocius. The sequence continues at coordinate 5,420 of JBNMOX010000064.1, read as the reverse complement.
CGCTACGGAAACAGGAGAGTGATGAAGATCAATTATTTGTTGAAAAAACTTCCAAACAATTAAAGATTCCCGTTTACACAAAAATTTTTGACACTAAAAAATATGCAATAACTCATGGTTTGTCTACCCAAGTTGCAGCTAGAGAATTGAGATATAACTGGTTTCATACGCTTGCAGATGAACATCACTATGATGTTATTGCAACAGGGCATCATGCAGATGATGATTTAGAAACATTTTTTATCAACCTCTCTAGAGGAACAGGTTTACGAGGTTTAACTGGTATTCCAGAACAAAACGATCGTGTTATTAGACCTTTATTACCTTTTTCAAGAGCACAAATTTTCCAATTTGGAAAAAAGGAACATTTGTTTTGGAGAGAAGACAGTAGTAATGCAAAACGGGATTATGTAAGAAATAAATTACGCTTAGATGTTATTCCAGCATTTAAAGAAATCAATAAGACCATATTGCAAAACTTTAAACAAACCCAGCAACATTTAAAAGACAGTAAATCCTTACTAGAAGATTATATGATCTTGGTTTCTAGAGTAGCTGTTACTGAATTAGACGCGGGGTTTGAAATAGACATACTTCAATTGCAAGAATTACCTCATACTAATTCTTTATTATTTGAGTTATTATATCCTTTCGGATTTACAGACTTTAAAGCTATTTCAAATATGTTGGAAAGTGAAAGTGGAAAAAAGGTTTTGTCTAAAGAGTATGTACTATTAAAAGACAGAAACCGACTAGTTGTTACTGAAAAAGGTCGCAAAAGAGATGAAACTGTCTATTTTATTAATAAAACACAAAAAAAGATTGACACCCCTATAGTATTAACACTTACTCCTACCAATAAAGTGGGGAATATTGATGCGACTACCATTTACGTAGATGCAGCTAAACTAGTGTATCCTTTAAAAGTTAGAAAATGGCGCGAAGGCGACGTTTTTCAACCCTTTGGGATGCAAGGAAAAAAGAAACTGACTAAGTTTTTTAAAGATGAAAAGCTATCTTTGGTCGCCAAAGAAAATAGTTGGTTGTTGGAAAGTGGAAATTCTGTGGTATGGCTTATTGGACTAAGAGCCGATGACCGATATAAAGTAAGCAACACAACGCAAGAGATTATAAAAATTGAATGGAATAAATAGAACTATGAAACAACTAATCACCATTGTATTATTTTTTGTAGCAACCTTAAGCAGTTTAGCTCAAATTCTAGAACCCGTAAAATGGGAGTCTGAAGTTAAAAAGACAGGAGATGATACCTATGATTTAATTTTTAATGCCAAAATTCAAAATAACTGGCATTTGTATTCACAAAATCTACCTGAAGATGGTCCTATTCCAACGACATTTACATTTCAAAATGATGACAAAAAATTTGAATTAATTGGTGATGTAAATGAAGGAGAGTCACACAGTAGTTTTGACAAAATTTTTGAAATGGAGCTTTCTTATTTTGATCATACTGCTCAATTTGTTCAAAAAATTAAGGTATTAGATCCATCTTTAACCCTCATTAGTGCAGGTGTTGACTTCCAATCTTGTGATGATAAGCAATGTATTTTTGAGATGGAAGCGTTCAAACTGGCTCTTTCAACGAATAACTTTGCAGCAAGTAGTCAAATTTTTGAGCCTGTTACTTGGGATTCAGAAATTAAGAAAATTGGGAGTGACACCTATGAGCTTATTTTTAATGGAACCATTCAAAAAAACTGGCATGTTTATTCAACCAAGCCTTATGATGATTCTGACCCAACTATTATAGGGCCAAATCCAACGTCTATACGTTTAGAGGATAATAGTCTTGTTGAGCTTGTTGGCTCATTACAAGAGCTAACCGAGTCTCATACTAGTTATGACAAAGTATTTGAAATGGATTTGGAATATTTTGATAATGCGGTAAGCTTTAGTCAGAAAGTGAAGATTTCAGATGCTGCTCTTAAAACCATAACCATTGCTTTAGATTATCAGACATGTGATGATGAAAAGTGTATTTTCCCATCACAAGAATTTGTATTTAAAGTCCCAGATGCTTCTGCAAAAACGGTAGTTGCAACAGAACGTTCTGTCAATAAGAAGTCTACTAAAAAAAGAGATACTCGCGGTATGCTAACTATTTTTATTTTGGCTTTCTTTTCTGGTTTTGCTGCCTTGTTAACACCTTGTGTATTTCCAATGATTCCTCTTACTGTAAGTTTCTTTACAAAACAAAGTAAGAATAAAGCAGCAGGGATTAAAAATGCCATCTTATATGGAGTTTTTATCATTATTATATATGTATTACTTGGGTCTTTGGTAACAGGTATTTTTGGAGCAGATGCGCTGAATGCTTTATCAACGAATGTGTGGTTTAATGTAATCTTCTTCATATTATTAATAGTATTTGCAGTTTCTTTCTTGGGCGCTTTTGAAATTGTTTTGCCTCAGTCATGGGCTAATAAAGTCGATAGTAAAGCAGATAAAGGAGGTATTATAGGTATTTTCTTTATGGCACTTGCCTTAGCTATTGTGTCTTTTTCTTGCACAGGACCTATTGTGGGTACTTTGTTAGTTGAAGCAGCCTCTAAAGGTGGCTTAGCACCTATAGTTGGTATGTTTGGTTTCTCATTAGCAATTGCATTACCATTTGCATTATTTGCTATGTTTCCAGGATGGCTTAATTCTTTGCCTAAAAGTGGTGGATGGTTAAATACAGTAAAGGTTGTTTTAGGTTTCTTGGAATTAGCATTGGCATTTAAGTTTTTATCAAATGCCGATTTAGTATTACAATCACATTGGTTAGAGAGAGAAGTGTTTATTGCTATTTGGATTGCGATCTTTGGTACACTAGCCTTGTATTTATTTGGTAAAATACGATTGCCTCATGACTCGCCATCAGAGTCAATATCTGTTGGTAGATTATTATTTGGTCTTTTAATTTTAACGTTTACAATATATATGATTCCTGGTCTTTGGGGAGCGCCTTTAAAGTTGATTAGTGGTTTTCCTCCATCACCAAGCTATAGTGAATCTCCATATGGAGTAGGTTTTTCCAAATTAGGTGGCGGCAGTGCAAGTGCAGATCATGGAGCCCTACCAGAAGGGGCTCATTTATTAGCTCCTTATGATATTATGTCATTTAACGATTACGATATAGGAGTCGCTTATGCAAAAAAAGTTGGCAAACCTATCATGATAGATTTTACAGGCTACGCCTGTGTAAATTGTAGAAAAATGGAAGACAAGGTATGGCCAGAAGGAAGTATCTTATCAATTCTAAAAAATGAAGTGGTACTTATTTCATTATATGTAGATGATAAAGAGGACCTTCCCAAAAACGAACAGTACACTAGTAAAGGAACAGGTAAAAAAATTAGAACCATTGGTAATAAGTGGAGTGATTTACAGATAAAAAATTACAAAGCAAATGCGCAACCATTTTATGTTTTGATGAATCATCAAGAAGAAAATTTGAATAAACCAGTAGGCTATACCCCAGATTCTGAAGAATATGAAAACTGGCTAAGAAGAGGTATCGATGCATTCAAATAAAAAATTAGGTATAAAAAAAGAGCACGACATTTCTGTTGCGCTCTTAACAAACCTAACTTAGTAAATTATAGTGATATTTTTTTTTGATACGTTTTCTATCCCCATAAAAAACGTTCTTAAATAAACATCTACTATTTATAAGGCAAATATACATTAGATCTTCTTTTTATTTACACGTAGAAATACCTGCTTTTAATCTTATTTCTTAGTTTTTGATGCACTGCATTTTCTTTTGTTCTTTTTTTTAACATAGAATTAATTAATGTTTATAGATTAGTTCATAGTTTCGTGGTCTATTTAAAATCAAATACTTGCTAATGAAATATGTTATTTTTCTCTTCTGTGCTTGTTCTTTTTTATCTTGTTCTGTATCAAAAAATAGTAATCCTGCAAATGAAATTGATACCATCAAGCTAACAAAACTAAAGCTAATACCTTTTGAAATAGTAACGAATGATGCTATTCTAGGATCTGTACATCGATTTGATTCATTTCCAAGTAGCTATATTATTCCAAGAACAGTTGATGTTTGGTTTCCAGAAAATTATACTAGTACTAAGACGTATTCGGTACTGTATATGAATGATGGGCAAGATTTATTTGATCCATTGGTTGACAAGCGAAAACCTGAGATGCAGGTGGATGAAACCATTTCAAGACTTGTAGCAGAAGGAGCTATTAAAGATGCCATTGTCGTAGGTATTTATAATATAGCAAGTCAGCGTAGTGAAAATTATCTTCCCCAAAAACCCATCGATTTATTACCTGAGAAAACAAGAGATTCGCTGCTTAAAATTGTAAAAGCGTTCAATAAGAATTTTGAAATAAATTCGGATGATTATTTGCGGTTTATTACCAAAGAGCTTAAGCCTTATATTGATCAAGAATATGCAACGGCTGCAGACTTTAAAAACACATACATTGCTGGGGCAAGCATGGGAGGGTTAATTTCTATGTATGCTGTTTGCGAATATCCAGAAATATTTGGCGGTGCTATCGGGATGAGTACACATTGGGTAGGGGCTGTGCCTAGTTCAGGGAATCCTTTGCCAGAAGTTTTCTTTAATTACATGCGTACTAATTTACCTCCACCTGAACACCATAAATTCTATTTCGATTTTGGAACAAAGGGGTTGGATATGTTTTATACACAATATGAATCTCAGGTAAATACTGTTTTTCAAGAAAGAAATTATCCAGATTCCTTGCTTAAAAATTTAAAATTTGTAGGAGGAAATCACAATGTAGAATCTTGGCAACCCAGACTTCCAGATGCACTTATTATGATGTTGGGGAGGTAAGTTCCTGTAAACAATTTCATTTATTTACATGTTGTAGTATTAATTTCAGTATTTTTATTAAATAATACTACAACATATAATGAATAAGTCTCTCCTCTTTTTTTTGTTTTTTTGTTTTTGTTGTACAGTAAGTACTTCTCAAGAGTTACCTCCAATTACAAACTATACCCCAGGAATATACAAAGCAGGAACCCAAAATTGGGGTATTAGTCAAGATGAAAATAAATTAGTTTATATCGCTAATAACGAAGGTTTGTTAACCTATAATGGTGCTAAATGGTCTTTACTTCCATCTCCAAACAATACCATAATTAGATCTGTGCTTGCGAATGAAAACAAGGTGTATATAGGTAGCTATATGGATTTTGGGTATTGGCAAAAAGGAGAAAATACAACACAACAATATGTGTCTTTGTCTACAACATTAGATATCCAATTATTAGAGGATGAGCAGTTCTGGACAGTTGTGTCTTATAGTGATTGGATTTTATTTCAATCTTTAAGTAATATATACATTGTAAATACTTCAACCAATGAGTATTCTAAAATTTCATCAGAAAATACAATACATAAACTATT
>JBNMOX010000063.1:0-6847 GCA_051275835.1 Patiriisocius sp. | reverse complement strand
TTAAGATACTTTCCTGTACTTCTTGAGCAGTTACTCTTCTATGCAAAGGAGTGCTTGCTGAAATATTTGCAAACGCGCTTTCAAATTGTGTTCGCTCATAATCCTTTAGTCTCGCAAAAGACTCCGTCTTTACAATTTGCTCTCCAGAGCCATCAACATTTCCTAAAACTTTTTGTGTTTTAGTTTTACTTGTAACTTTTTTGAAAACAATACTATCTATATCTGTATCCAAAAAACTAGTTGATAATTTATAATCTTCTTCCAGAATTCCATCAGAGAATATAAATGAGTCATTCGATTTATCGCTATTAATTTTATAAATTAACTCGCTAATACTAATACTTTCTGGGGTACCTGCTTCAGATAAAAAATCACTATAAATGTTATAATATTTTTCAATTTCTTTTAATTCAATTTCTTCAGCAGTATTAACTAAAACTTGTCTTACATTGGAAACAAACTGTGTTTCTTTATTATCATAAGAACTTGAAATCCAATACCATTGAACGAAAATGATCCCTAGAAGTGAGAGCGCCATTAACGCAACCAATAAGCCAAAGATCTTCTTATCCATGTCTCAAAAGTAAGTTTTTAACATTTAGCCGTTCCCGAGTTTAACCAAATGTTAACAAAATAAGATTAAGGATTGGAAACACTAGAAATCAGTAGTGCCCTATGAATTTTTTTTACTTGATTTTTTGATGCTTCTAGCGCTATATTCTCGATAACATAAGTAGCCAACGAAATCTTCTTTTCATCTTTCCATTGGTTGCGCATGCGAGCTTCTACGTTATCAATAGATATAGCATCTCTAGTCATCACTCTTTCAATTCTAATTTCTTTTGGTGCTGTCACTAAAATAGTAGCATCACATTGAGCATACCCTCCATTTTCAAATAAAATAGCAGCTTCTTTGATACAATAGGGAGCATCTTGCTTTTTTATCCATCTTTTGAAGTGAGAAGCAACTTTAGGATGAATTATAGCGTTCATACCTGACAATAATGTTGCATCATTAAAAATTTTATTGGCTATATAAGTACGATCTGGAGCACACTGTTTGTATGCCTTTTCACCCAATAAGGTTATCACCTTTCGTTTTACAACCTTAGAAGACACTAACAATTTTTTGGCCTCGATATCTGCTATGTATATGGGGATTCCCAAATCATGAAACATCCCTGCTATAGTAGATTTACCACTACCAATACCGCCTGTAAGTCCTACTATTTTCATTTAAAAAGTAATAAATCTATTTTTTTTGTTTCCATTTCAACTCCAGTAATATCGTCTGGTCTTTCCTTGATAATTGGAATCATGAAATTATCTTCTTGATTACGCGCTCTGTAATCGCAAATAATTTTAAAATCATTTGCCGTAATATCATTAAACCTATCAACAGGCACATTAAAAGCAACTCTTACTGTAGCCGGAAGTAATTTAAAACTCCCCTGTAATGGGTCATTAATCATCGTTATAGGAACCGATACTATTTTTTGTGAATATTCTACTACATCTTGACTAATAACAACCGTATTTGGAGTCATTGTAAGTGCTATGTCTGACCATTTTTGTAATGGCAAGTCTTGACTAATTGTTTCCGAAATATAGTTCAATTCAAGGGGTACAGTTTTAATAAAATGCAACGTATCTAATACTTGTTTAGCTCCTGTAATCGTAACAGAATCTGGCTGGACTCGCATGGCTCCCAAGGCATCAAAACCAATTACATAAGCAATAGACACCTTTGGAACTACAGGGACTTTTTTGAAATTAAGCTGTTCCAGTTCAATATTGATCTCTGGTATTGATAATTGTGTAATACGCCCATCACTAACCACTTGAGTGAGTATCAGTTTTTCTAATGCAGTGCCACCTACTCTAGCTTGACTATTCTTCTCATTAAAATAAGAAGTCACATCAATTGTTATTTTTGGTTTTTTTAAAACATAGCTTAAAAACTCAAAACGTGTAGCGGCCAAATTAAAAGAAATTTCTTGTGGATTATTTTTTGTCAGCATCATTCCTTCTGGAACCTGAACATATGTTATTGTTGCAACTACTGAAGCAACATCTTGTTTAGAAAACTTGGTCAACACCCAAAATATTGATGCCAAAAACAAAAAGACGAAAAAGGCTTTAAGTTTTGAACTTATAAAAGGGTTTTTAAAGGATGATGACATAATAAATAGGCTTGTTGTAATTTACTTAAAAAATAAGTTTGGAAACTGTTTCTGAGGATCTTTTTGCAGCCAATGTATATAGAAAGTAGCCTTTAAAAACCCAAAACCGTAGCCAAAGAATTGAATAAACATGGCCCTTATTGCCATAAACCCTATAAACAAATTTCTAGTTTTTAGGCTTGCATCTATAAATATAATAGCGATGTAAGTGGCTAGAGGTAACAAAGACCACCAAGAATAAAAAACACCTAACACAACTGAAACAAATGTAAAACAAATAAAGAGTGTTGGAAACCAAAACGTAATTTTGGCAGCATTTGGATGCCATTTATTTAAAATAGGACGTACCATACCAAACTTATTAACCTGTATTTTAAAGTTTTTCCAAGAAACTCTGCGTTTATGGAACACAGCTGCATTGGGAATAAAAGCCATTTTAAAGCCTGCTTTTTTAATACGTTGAGATAAATCTGGATCTTCACCTGGATGAATCTTTGCAAAACCAAGGGTGGCTTGAAAGGCATTTTTTGAAATACCCATATTAAAACTTCTAGGCTCAAACTGTTGCACACTTTTGCTATTGCCCCGTATACCGCCTGTAGTCCAAAAAGATGTCATCGTATAATTAATTGCTTTTTGTAAGGGCGTAAAGCTATCATGCGCAGCATCTGCTCCTCCAAAACAATCTACATAGGTATTTGCTAAAAAAGCAGTAACTGTTTCCAAATAATGAGCTGGCATTAACACATCACTATCTAAAATGATATAATAATCCCCTTTGGCTTGTCGCATGCCAAAGTTTCGAGAGTCTCCTGGACCCGTATTTGGTTTTTGGAAATATGAAATATTTAGAGCTTCTTGAAATGTTGCTATAATTTCAGAAGAAGAAAGGGCTGATCCATCCTCAACAATAACGATTTCGTATTTTTCAGAACTACGCATTTGCGTGAAACTCTCCAGTAGCTCTTTAATCTCCTGAGGCCTATTATATACTGGAATGATAAACGAGAACTGTACTATCATTTTGTAAAGTTAATCAAAAAAACCACCTCAATTTTCGTCGAGATGGTTTAAGAAATATTATTGAATGTTTTACTCTTTTGTAAAGGTATCCATCACGTCATCACTCACTCCCATATTAGAAAATCCACCGTCATTAAATAGGTTTTGCAAGGTAACACGCTTGGTTAGATCACTAAACATTGCAATCGTATAGTTTGCGCAATCTTCTGCAGTAGCATTCCCTAAAGGGCTCATTTTTTCTGCATAGGCAATAAACCCGTCAAAACCTTTCACTCCTTGTCCTGCTGTAGTAGGCGTTGGGGATTGAGAAATAGTATTGACACGAACTTTTTGGTCTTTTCCGAAGAAATATCCAAAACTACGTGCTATAGATTCTAAATAGGCCTTGTTGTCTGCCATATCATTATAATCTGGAAATACACGCTGTGCTGCCATATAGGTAAGTGCTACAATACTACCCCATTCGTTCATGGCTTTGTGATTGTACAAAACACTCATAGTTTTGTGAAAAGAAACTGCAGAAACATCCCAACCTTTATGAGTCCAATCATAATTCTGACTCGTATAATGGTTTCCTTTACGCACGTTTACAGACATCCCTATAGAATGTAATACAAAATCTAATTTACCACCTAAGATTTCCATAGACTTGGTTACCAAGTTTTCAAGATCCTCCATAGATGTTGCATCTGCTGGAATGATTTCAGAACCGGTTTTTTCTGCCAATGTTTTGATTTGACCCATACGCATAGCGATAGGTGCATTGGTCAAGACAAAAGTTCCTCCTTCTTCGTGAACGCGCTCTGCTGTTTTCCAAGCAATTGAATGCTGATCAAGGGCTCCAAAAATGATTCCTCTTTTTCCTTTTAGTAAATTATAAGACATCTTTATTGCTATTAATGGTTGTTGTTTTGCTTTTAACTATAATGTAAATATACAGTATCCTTTTTTAATTAAGTAACTCTTTTGCGTTTGCTAAGGTTGTATCTGTAATATTTTTACCCCCTATCATTTGCGCTATTTCAACAATTCGTTCTTCTTCCGTAAGGTGTTTTAAATAAGTCACGGTGCTAGTATCACTATCTTCTTTATAAACTTTAATGTGATGTTCTCCTTTGGCAGCAATTTGCGGCAAGTGGGTGATACTAAGTAATTGCATATGGTCGCTCATGACACCCATGATATCTGCCATCTTTAATGCTATCTCTCCAGAAACACCTGTATCTATTTCATCAAACACAATAGTAGGCAACTGCTTGTATTGGGCCAACAAAGCCTTAACAGATAGCATAATTCTACTCATTTCACCTCCAGATGCAACTTTTTTGAGTAATCCAAAATTACCCCCTTTGTTAGCAGTAAAGTATATTTCAATACGATCTGTACCTGTTTGCTTAAAGGTTTCTGAACGATTAAAATCAACTTTAAACTGAGCGTTCGGCAAACCAAGTAATGCTAAATTTTTTTCTAACTTTTGCTTTAACATTGGAACAATCCCTAGTCTATTATCATGAAGTTTTTTAGCCAAGCTTACAAGTTTGGACGCTACTTCTTGTTTCTCTTTTTCTAAGGCTTCAATAGTAATATCTAAATGTAACGTTGTATATATTTTAGAACTTAAATTAGATTCAATTTCAACAAGCTCTGCTATGCTCGCTACACTGTGCTTATGTTGCAATCTATATACTGTTTGCAACACTTCATTAATTCTAAATAATTCTTTAGGATTTGCCTCCAAGCTATCTGAAGTACTTTCAAGGCTGGCTTGAATATCTTCGAGTTCTATAACAACACTATGCAAACGGTCATATAATTCTTGGTAAGTAGGAGCGTATTGAGAGATCGTACTCAAGATGTTTCTAGCTTCTTTGATACCATCTAAAACGCCTATGTTTTCTTGTGAAAATAATTGATGAATACTTGCAAAAGAGGTTTGTATTTCTTCTGCGTTATTCAAAGTTTCATAGCTTGTTTCCAAGTCTTCTTGATTCACGTTGTTAAGGCTAGCTTCTGAAAGCTCCTGTTGCAAAAATGTGTGGTAATCAAGCTCCTTAATAGCAGCCTCTTTTTGTGCTAATTGCGTTTTTAGAGTTTCTGAAATACTAGCATAATGCCCTAATATATTTTGATACTCCTTCAGTATAGGAGCATTCCCAGCTAACGCATCTAAAACCTCTAGTTGAAAACTTTCAGAGGCAAAGCTATTTGTTTCATGCTGACTATGAATATCTACCAAATAAGCACCTAAAGCCTGTAATTGAGACAAGCTCACTGGAGAATCGTTTACAAAAGCTCTCGATTTTCCGCTGGGTAGGATTTCTCTTCGTATGATAGTATGGACATCATAGTCAAGATCATTTTCTTTAAAAATAGCTTGTAATTGATATCCTTTTAAAGAGAATTCTCCCTCTATAATACACTTTTGGTTAGCATCCTTTACACTTTTCAAATCTGCTCTTTTACCAAGTAATAGAGACAATGCTCCTAAAAGAATAGATTTACCAGCTCCTGTTTCACCCGTAATAATTGTAAGCCCCTTGGTAAGTAGTACTTGAATGTCTTCAATTAAAGCGTAATTTTTTATGGAAAGGCTTAAAATCATACCTACAAATTACTGTGTTATTGAAAACTAAAAAAAAATTAGTTAATCTCTCCCCAAGCAGATCTTCGGGTAGGCGCCATTCTATTAAGTACTTCTTTTAACTCTGTCGTGTTTATTTGCGGTCCGCCACTAAAAACAGATTTAATCTCATCTACTTTAGCATCAAAAAACGTACGTAATACAAAAGAGTTTGGTCTACGATCATTGATACTCTTAAGCACTTTAATAGCATCAATTATTTTTTGTTTGGATTCTTTTTGATCTTGCTCCATAACATCTAAACCTCCACGATGATAATCATACATAGCTGTTTGAAACTCACTATATACAGGAGAAACCATAGCATCATTAAAACGGTATCTGGATTGTGTCCCATCAGTAGATTTCCATCCAGCGTAGGTACTAGATGATGCAGTATTTACAATTTGCTTTGCGATATCAAAATATTTATCACCTCCATCTTTCTCAAACGACGCGGCATCCAATCCAATAATAGTGTATGCATGGTAAGCAATAATAGCCACTAGGTTAGATTCTATTTGGTTGATATTATATACCAAAGGCTCAAATTCTTTATACTCAAAAGCTACTTGTCTATCGTTATAGTTGTAAATAGGTGAATTATACGTAGAATGAAACACTGGTCTAGAAGACTGCACTTGCAAGGAGCCACTAAATGAGGTTCCATCAAAACTTGTAATAATAAGCGTAAAACTACAATCTATTCTTTCTTGGTTAAGATAGCTATCATCTGTCCAATTACGGTTATTCAAGAACTCTGTAAGTTGTTGTTGAATTGTTCTGAAAACCTGATTATTTGGCTGTCCTGTTTGCAATGCATCAATATATACATTTGCATTGAGCTCCTGCCCAAAACTAATTGTTGTAAAAACAACCAAGCTTATAAAAAGTAAAAAATTACGCATCTATTTTTGTAATAATATGTTCTAAAATATCTCTAGCAACTTCCTGTTTAGTTTTAACATCAAAAGGGGTTACTTTATTGTCTTTGTCTACAAAAGTAACTTTATTGGTATCT